>NZ_JAIVPF010000093.1:0-35491 GCF_053528595.1 Leucobacter sp.
ACCACAAAAACTGCGATCAATGCCGGGGATTAAATAAATTGGCATATGACAATCAAGTGCACACTATTGAGTTCTCAAAGACCAGACACCACCCGTCACCCCCAAACCCAACGGCCTGAAAGCTCCGAACAGCAACCTGTCCAGCTTAGCACATGTCCTGTGCTCGCTGCGCATTCAAAAGAACCGGACCGCTTCTGCTGTCCGGCTCCGTCGCGCTGACAAGGGAATACATTACGCGGATCGGGGGTGCCCCGCAACACAGAGCAGGATCCCGGGCGTGTCTCCGCATGATTCCGCCGAATCGCCGTTTCGACACCGTGCGGCCGCTTGCCCGCAATCCGTCCCGAAGTACCCCGAAATCAGCCTTTCGGCTTCGAAAGCAGCGTATCCCGGGCGCGCCGCACGCAGTCCGGGCGCCCCGTCGTCGGTATTCCTCGCCGAGCTCCGCAGACCGGGCCGCAGGCGCCCACAGACCGGCCCGCTGACCGCCCCCTCTGCCCGGGCCGTTGACCGATCCGCCGCACTCTCACGCCGCACCTTGCTCACCGACGCCCGGCCGAGATCCCGATTCTGGTCGCTATCTCCTCCCGGAAGCGACCAGAATCGGGATCTCGGCCCGGACGGGTAGCGGGGTGGTGGGCGGCGGGTGACGGGGGCGGGCGGGTGGCGGGGCAGCGGGGGGGCGGGCGGGAGGGCCTCCCCGAACAGCAGCGCCGCCCCGGGTCCTCCTTCGCAGGAGGATCCGGGGCGGCGCGACCCGATGGGTCGGAGACCGGCGAAGCGGAGAGCGATCAGCCGCCCACGCGCAGCGCCGACGTCTCGTCGGCGCCGTCGAGCAGGTGGCCCGCCGGCTCCGCGTCGCGCGGATCCCGCAGGCCGAGCGCTCCGCTGCGGCCGATCAGCACCATCAGCCCGAGGTAGAGCAGGAAGCTCACCGCGAAGGCCGGGATGTTCGCCCCGATCGGGCTCGGCGCCACGTAGGCGAGCACGTAGGAGAGCACGGCCCCGAAGACCCACACGAAGACGGCCACCCAGTTGAAGCCGCCCGCGTACCAGTACCGGCTCTCGGGGCGCTCGTGCAGGATCTGCCGGGAGTAGCCGCGGCGCTTCAGCAGGTAGTAGTCGGCGATCATGATCGCGAACACCGGCACGAAGAAGGCGCTGATGACGAACAGGAAGTCGGTGAACTGGCTCAGCAGCCCGAGGAAGGTGGAGCCGATCACCGAGATCACGCCGAGCACGAGCGCCGTCGGCAGGAACTTGAGGTGCCACTTCGACTGCGCGTTGACCACCGAGGTGACCATGCCGAACACGACCATGGTGTTGGTCGCCATGACCGAGAGGAAGATCGCGATGCCGAGCGGCCAGCCGAACTCCGACACGATCACCGAGGGATCGAACGGCACCGCCTCGTCGCCCCGCAGCAGCACGGCGCTGAAGGCGACCAGGCCGAGGAACATCGAGATGCAGGTCGACAGCGTGTAGCCGATCCCCGAGCCGACGATGCCCGCGGCGCTGCTCTTCGCGTGCCGGTTCATGTCGGCCGAGAGCACTGTCCACGAGATGGCCGTCGCGATGACCATGTCGAGGGTGATGAACGGGGTGCCGCCCAGCGACGCGTCGACGGGGATCGCCGCGAACTCGCTCGGGCTGAACGCGCCGAAGGCCGCCGCGAAGACGAAGCCCATGACCACGAGGATCGCCAGCGCGAGCCAGGGCTCGACCCGGGAGATGCCCGTGTGGCCGAAGATGGCCAGCACCACCACGATGGCCTGGCAGATCGCGGAGAAGAGCATCGGGTTGGAGAAGCCCGTGGCCTGGGCGATGAGGTAGTTGATCGTGACGCCGGCGAGCATCGCCTGCACCCAGCTCCACCCCATGAGGATGATGAGGTTGGCCGCTGCGGGGATGAGGCTCCCCCGGATCCCGAACGCGCCGCGCGTGAGCGCCATCGTGGGCAGGCCCGTGCGCGTGCCCATGTTGCCGATGAGCACGAGCACGATCACGCCGATGAGCGTGCCGAGCACGATCATCGTGGTGGCGGTGCCGAAGGACACCGCGGGCGTGAAGAGCGTGCCGGTGAGCAGCGTCGTCACGACGAGGTTCGCGGCCAGCCAGATCATGCCGATGCGCAGCAGCGACTGGGTGCCCCGCACCGGGCCGGCGGAGTCGTCGTGGCCGTCGAGGTTGACGGCCATCGTCTCGGGACTGCTCATGATGCGTTCTCCTGTTCAGCGGGCGCGGCGGGAGCGGGCGCGGTCGGATCGGACGAGACCGGATCGGGCACCGTCGAGAGGTGCTCGTGGATCGCGACGAGGCGGCCCGCCTCGTCGGCGCGGAAGACGATGCTCTCGCGCTCGACATAGGAGTCGGGGCCGTCGGCCGAGTCGATGCTCGTGGCGACGGTGTGGCTGAACACGGCGCCGCCGGGGAACGCCTGCACCAGGCGATCGCTCGACTCGCAGGACGTCACCCGCCAGCCGTCGGCGAGCCAGCCGGCCCAGAGGGCCTCGTACTCGGCTCGGGAGTTCAGGCGTGCGGCCTCGGGGTGGAAGACGAACGCGGCGTCTTCGGAGAAGCCCGCGAAGTAGGCCTCCGTGTCGGTCGCCGCGAAGGCGTCGATGATGGCGTCGGCCGCGGCGAGCACCGCGCCCTCGTTCGGGGTATGCATAGGAACACTTCCTCGGATTCGTGGTGCGGGACTCGCCGTCGGCGCACTCAGTCGCGCGCGGCCATCGCCGTGATCAGCTCGTACACGACGTGGCTCGCGGCCACTGCGGTGATCTGGGCGTGGTCGTACGCCGGGGCGACCTCGACCACGTCGGCGCCGACGATGTTGAGGTCGGCGAGGCCGCGGAGGATCCGCAGCAGCTCGCGGCTCGTGAGCCCGCCGGCCTCCGGAGTGCCGGTGCCGGGGGCGTGCGAGGGATCGAGCACGTCGATGTCGATCGAGATGTAGAGCGGCTTGTCGCCGACGCGGGCGCGGATGCGGTCGAGCGCGGCGGGCACGCCGTGCTCCTCCACGAACTCGGTGGTGACGATCTGGAAGCCGAGCATGGCGTCGTCCTCGAGATCCTGCTTGCCGTACAGCGGGCCGCGGATGCCGCCGTGCATCGACGCGGTCATGTCGATGAGCCCCTCCTCGGAGGCGCGGCGGAACGGGGTGCCGTGCGTGGTGGGCGCACCGAAGTAGGTGTCCCAGGTGTCGAGGTGGGCGTCGAAGTGCAGCACCGCGACGGGGCCGTGCTTCTTGTTGATGGCGCGCAGCAGCGGCAGGGCGATCGTGTGATCGCCGCCGATCGTGACGATCTTGTCGACCTTCTCGCCCAGTTCGGTCGCCGCGTCCTCGACGGCTTTCACGGCCTCGTCGAGGCTGAAGGGGTTGGCCGAGACGTCTCCGGCGTCGACGACCTGCTTCAGCGCGAACGGCGACGCGTCCTGCGCGGGGTTGTAGGGGCGCAGCAGGCGCGAGGCCTCGCGCACGTGCGCGGGGCCGAACCGGGCGCCGGGACGGAAGCTCACCCCGCTGTCGAACGGCACGCCGACGACGGCGATGTCGGCCGCCGGAACGTCCTCGATCCTGGGCAGCTTGGCGAACGTCGCGATGCCTGCGTAGCGAGGCGTGAGGCTCGCGTCGACCGGGCCCTGCGGAGTGTGGGAAGTCACGGTCCCATCCTTTCTGAGTTGCCTTATAGTAAACAAGTGAGTTCCATGAGTGAACTTCCACACACTATAAGCTGGATCCCGCGCCGCGGTCAACGTCGCCGCGGGGCGACCAGCGAGCATCGCGCCCCGCGCGAAGAAAGGCGGCGAACGTGCGGCCCGTCCACCCGACCGCCGGCGACGAGCCGGTGCGGATCGGCGCGCAGCTGCGCTCGTCACGGCTCACCCAGGGCCTCACGCTCGAGCAGCTCGCCCGGGCGACCGGCCTCACCAAGGGGTTCCTGAGCCGCATCGAGCGCGACGAGACGATGCCCAGCGTGCCGACGCTCGTGCAGATCTGCCAGGCCCTCTCGCTGGCCATCGGCAGCCTCTTCGCCGAGCCGGACATCCAGCGGGTCGCGCTCCCCGAGGCGCCCCGCATCAACATGGGCGGCACCGGCGCCGACGAGCGCCTCGTCACGCCGCGCACCGAGGATCGCGTGCAGGTGCTGCGATCCTCGCTCTCGCCGCACGCGAACGGCGGCAGCGCGCTCTACACGGTCAACTGCAGCGTCGAGTCGCTGCACATCGTCTCGGGTGAGATCGAGCTCGTGTTCGCCGACCGGCAGATGACGCTGGGCGAGGGCGACACCGTCACCTTCCCCGGTCGCACGCCGCACACCTGGCGCACCGGAGCGGCGGGCGCCGAGGCCGTGTGGGTGCTCGTGCCCGCCGCCTGGAGCGGATCGACCTGACGCTTCCCGCCGCCGACGTCTCGGAGGCGCACTCAGCGAAGTTCCCGCCTTCCCGCCTACGCTGCCGCTATGGCTCGACGCCCGGCTCTGGCGACCGCGGCGGCGGTGTGCCTCGCGCTCACCGCCTGCGCCGCGATGCCGCCGCGCGCGGAACCGCCGCCCCTGCCCGACCCCGGGACGGGCGCGATCCGCATGGCCGCGGTCGGAGACTCGATCACCGACGGGGACAGCATGGACCTCGCCGGAGGAGTGCCCGGCCCGCAGTCGTGGGTGAGCTACGCGATCGCCCCGGAGATCGAGTTCGTCGGCGGCTGGGCGGAGTGGGGCGCGACCACCGAGCGGATGGCGGAGGCCGTGCAGCAGCCGCTCGACGCGGACGTGCTGGTGATCCTCGCGGGCACGAACGACGCCGGCGGAACTCCCCACGAGCGGATCGGCGAGCACCTCGCCCGAATCGTGGAGGCGGCCGGCGTCGACTCCGTCGTACTGTCGTCCGTTCCGCCGAACGACTACGCCCTCGGAATGACGGCCGAGCTGAACGGGTACCTCGAGCGGCTCGCCGCGAGGGAGGAGTGGACCTGGGTGGACGCCGCCGCGGGGCTGCGGAGCGGCGACCGCTATGCCGAGGGCATGAGCTACGACGGCGTGCACCCGACCGAGGAGGGCGCTCGCGTGATCGGCGAGGCCATCGGCGCGGCGATCCTCGATGCCGCCGGCCGGTGAGCCGCGTCCGCGAGCGCGCGACGCGGCTCACCGGCCCCGATCACTCCGCGGTCACTCCTCGAATACGATGACGCTGCGCGTGCGTTCGCCGCGGCGCATCGCGTCGAACGCCTCGTTCACCTCGTCGAGCGGCACCCTGGCGCTGATGAGCCCGTCGAGCGGCAGCGCCCCCGAGAGGTAGGCCTGCGCGATCCGAGGGAAGTCGCGCGCCGGCACGAGCCCGCCGTAGTTCGATCCGATGATCGTCTTGCCCTCGTAGGCAAGCAGCAGGCCGTCGATCTCGAGCTTCCGCCCCTCGGGGGGAAGCCCCACGAACACGGCCCGCCCGCCGGGGCGGATGAGCGACGGGAGCTGCTCCATCGTCTGCACGCGCCCGATGGCCTCGAAGGCCGCATCCGCGCCGCCGCCGGTCAGCGCCGCGACCCGCTCGGAGAGATCCGGCCCGCCGAGGAGCGTGTGCGTGGCACCGGCCCGCGCGGCCTCCTCCAGCCGCGCCTCGGAGACGTCGACCGCGATGATCGGCGTCGCACCCGCCAGCCGCAGCGCGGCGATGATCGAGAGGCCCACGCCGCCCGCGCCCACCACGACGGCCGACTCGCCCGCGACGACGCGCGCGTTGTTCGCCACCGCGCCGTATCCCGTGCCGACCGAGCACCCGATCAGGCTGGCGACCGCGAAGGGCACCTCCGGATCGATGCGGATCGCGGCGAACTCGGGGACCACGACGGCCTCGCTCATCGCTCCGACCGCGAGATAGGGGTACGCGGGCTCGTCCGCGCCGTCGCGCCACCGGGTCGTGCCGTCGGGCAGCAGCGAGTCGTTGGATCGGGCGTGCAGGCACGCCCACGGCTTGCCGCCCGCGCACTCGCCGCAGCGCTGGCAGGCCTGGTGCCAGGCGATGATCACGTGATCCCCGATCCCGAGACCGCGCACGCCGGGCCCGACGGCGTCCACCACACCGGCCGCCTCGTGGCCCATCACCGCGGGCAGCGGCACCTGCCACTCCCCCTCGAGCACGTGCCGGTCCGATCCGCAGACGCCCGCGGCGTGCACCCGTACCCGCACCTCCCCGTGCGACGGGGCGGCGAGGCGCAGCGTCTCGACCCCCAGGCGGTTCCCGTCGTCGCCGCGGAAGACCGCCGCGCGCACCTCGATGGACTCCGACATCCTCAGTTCCTCCCGGCGGTCGCGAAGGTATCGGGCTCGCGGTACGCACCGCGGCCGCGGCGCACGTACAGCAGGTGGTTGAGCACGAGATAGCAGACGATCGCGATCGCGACGGTCGGCACGGATGCCGTGCCGTACTGGAAGAACGGCTGCGTCTCGAGCGTGATGGGGTTGTAGACCCAGAGGTAGAAGACCGAGGCCGCGGCCACCGAGACGAGGGCCGCGAGGTTGACACCGCCGGTGAAGCGCAGCGGATCCCCCGCACCTGAGGCGTAGAGCGCCCGCAGCGGCAGGCGCTGGCGGCGCGAGATGAAGTAGTCCGCGATGATCACGCCGCAGATGGCCGCGATGAACGCGCCCGAGACCACGACGAAGGTCATGAACTTCTCGTACATGAAGGCCGGGAAGAAGCTCAGCACCGCGGGCAGCACGAGGAACGCGGCGCACAGCACCGGCCAGCGCAGCCGCGCGAGCGCCCCGCCGCTCGACTGCTTGAGCGCCAGCACGGTCGAGTAGGCGATGGAGGCCATGCTGGTCACGTTCGCGAAACCCACGAAGAGCAGGGTGAGCACGCCGAGGATCGGGCCGCCGAGCGGCACCATCCACGCCGTCGGATCCGCCTCGCCGATCATGAGCGCCGCCGCCATGCCGACGATCTGCGCCACCACGGTCCCCAGGAAGATGCCGCCGTAGGCCGGCCACAGCGCCGCCTTCGGGCGGCGGGTGAGCCGCGACAGCGTGCCCATCACCGGCCACCATGACAGCCCCGCGCCGAGGTTGAACTCCACCGCCATCATGAAGTTGAGCTGCTCGTTCTCGAACGGCGCCATCGCCGGCGCCTCCAGCAGATCGGCCCACGAGTGCTGCGACATGAGCAGCACCATCATCAGCACCACGATCACGATGAGGCCCGGCGCGACGAAGCGGTTGAGCCGGCTGATCGTCACGGGTCCGCGCGAGAGCACGACCCAGCCCGCGACGATGGCGGCGAGCGCGAACACGGTCACGAGCGGTCCGAAGGAGTCGAGCCCGGTGCCGAAGGCCTGGTTGGAGATCTCGGTGAAGGCCCGCCCGAACATCACGCCCAGCAGCGACGTCCACCCCATCTCGACGAGCAGCACGACGGTGAAGACGATGATGCCGACGCCCACCACGCCGAACACGGACTTCAGAGCCCGGTACTGCTCCACCCCGAGCCGCTGGCTCAGCACGACGCTGCCGAGAGCCATGATCGCGAGGCCGATGCTGTTGCCGATGAGCATCGCGGCGATGCCCTCGACGAAGCCGACGAGCAGCACCGTCGCACCGCCCGTGAGGAACGCCCACGTGGCGATCGCGAGGCTGATCGTGACCCAGCTGAAGTCGCCCGCGCCCCAGACGCGCTCGTGCTTCAGGAGCGGCAGGGAACCGTAGGTGGCCTCTGCGGCGACGGCCTGCTCGACGCGGAGGGCCTGCGTCTCGGTGAGCTCGCGCTCCGGCCCGGTCACAGCAGTGCTCCGATCCAGGCGATGACCGAGATCCCCGCGACGACCGCGAGGAACACCGCCAGGCTGCGACCGCTCAGCGCTGCGTGCGCCGGGTCCGAGGCCTCCGCGGTCTCGATCTCCGCCAGTCGTCGCTCGAGTTCCTCCTCGAGCCGAGTCTGAGTACTCATCTTCGGACAAACCTCCTCGTGCATCCGTTCCACCCGTGCGGAATCTGGAGACAGCTTAGGTCGACGCCCATCCGGTCGCAAAGCAATTATTCACTTCAAAAGCGGGGTTTATGCGCATATGAACACGCCGACGCCTATTCACGATCAGACCCCATGGATACGGCATGCATTCATGCATAATTGTCGGCAGGGCACCGAGGAGTTCCGGAGGGAGAGCGATGGATCAGCACGACGATTCCGCGGAGATCAGGCCGCGGATCCTGGATGCGCTGCGGAGCAACGGGCGCGAGAGCTACTCCCGCATCGCCTCCCGTCTCGGCGTCACGCGACGGCAGGTCACGCACGTCGTGCAGCGCGCGATCGAGCAGGGCGAGCTGCGGCTGACCGTCTCGATCAGCCCTGATCTGCTCGGTCTCGAGCGCTTCGCCTACCTGCAGCTGAGCACGGACGGCCCCATCCGCCCGATCCGCGAGGCGCTGACCGCGATGCCGGAGACGACCTTCGTGGCGGACATCAGCGGGGCGTACGCGATCGACGCCGAGATCCGCGTCGGACGGGATCCGCACCTGCGCGAGACCGTCGACGCGATCCGCGGGCTTCCGGGCGTGCGGGAGGTGCGCACCCACCTCTACGAGAGCATCGAGGTCAACCTCTACTCCCCGCTGCGCACGGGTCGCACCGGTTTCGAGATCGACGACGCCGATCGCAGCATCGTGCAGCGGTTGCGGGAGGACGGCCGGGCCTCCTTCAGGGAGCTCGGCGACGCGGCGGGCATCTCGCCGAGCGGCGCGCGACTGCGGCTCGAGCGGCTGACGCGCCACGGGGCGGTGAAGGTCGTGGGCATCCCCGTGCGCGGCAGCCGCTCCGAGATCCCCTCGCTGGGGGTCGGGATCCGGGCGCGGGGGCGCCTCGAGGACGCGATCGCGCACGTGCGAACGCTCGACCCCGAGTTCCTCGCCGTCACCATCGGCGACTACGACCTCATCGCGACGCTCTCCGCCGGCAACCCGGACGAGCTGCTCGATCTCGTCGACCGGCTGCGCCGTCACGGGGAGATCTCGTCGATCGAGACCTGGGCGAATCTGCGCATCGCGAAGGAGCAGTACGGCGAGGGGGATCGGATCGGCGCCGGGGATCGGCGCGGGGGCCCGGAGGCCCCGGGCGGCGGACACGCGAACGGGCGGCCCCGCCGCGCACCGCAGCGGGACCGCCCGTGAAGATGCGGGTCACTCCTCCGTGAGGGAGATCACCCCGTAGTTCCATCCCTTGCGGCGGTAGACGACGCTGGGGCGACCGGACTCGATCTCGATGAACAGGAAGAAGTCGTGTCCCACCAGCTCCATCTGGTCCACCGCGTCCTCGACCGAGAGGCGCTCCGCGGGGAACTCCTTGCTGCGGATCACGACGGGCGTGTACTGCTCATCGCTCGAGTCCCCGCTGGTGACGGGGATGCTCCCGGTCGCCACCGACTCCAGCACCTCGAGCGGCGCGGGGGTGACGTCGACCATGTCGAAGTCGTGCGACGCCGCATCGGCGAGCGAGGTGCGGCCGCGGCCGCGGCGGTCCTTCTTGCGGTCCTTGACCCGGCGGATGCGCTCGAGCACCCGCCCGTAGGCGATGTCGAACGCCGAGTACTTGTCGCCGCCGGCGGACTCCGCCCGGATCACCGGTCCCGGTCCGATGAGCGTGATCTCGACCAGATCCCCGTGCTTGGGGCTGCGATCGCTCTGCCTGGAGACCTTGACCTCGAACGCCTGGGCCCTGGGCAGCAGGCCCGCCACCTTCTCCGTCTTCGATTCGACATAGCTCTCGAAGCGGTCGGTGATCCCGACGTTCATGCCGCGGATGTTCACGTCCATGGTGACCTCCCAGGTGCCTCAGGCGGGTGGACCAGTATGGCGCACCGTTACGCCTTTCCGGAACTCTACTCCACCCGGCGATGCCGTTTCCACCCGAGTCCCCTCAATCCTGCCGCCGCGCGTGTCACGGCGCTCGGCGACGCACAGCGCGACGACCGCGACGACCCGCGCACCGGCCTCCTCGAGCGCGTTCCGGGCCGCGAGCACGGTCGCTCCGGTCGTGATCACGTCGTCGACGAGGATCACCTCCCGCCCGCGCAGCACCGCCCTCGCCGAGCGGCGCACCGCGATCCGAGCGGCGTTCCGAGCCCGGTCCGCCGGCCCGAGCCCCACCTGGCTGCGCCGCCCGCGCGTGGTGCGCAGCGCGTCGACCCGCAGTGCGGCGATGCGGCGCGGGCGCCCGGACTCGCGCCCGCCCCGACGCCCCGTCCCGTGCGCACCGCCGCTCGGCGCACGGTCTGCGCGCATCGCGGCGCCCAGCAGCAGGTCGAGGTGCCGGTAGCCCCGCTGGCGCACTCGTGCCCGCCGCGAGGGCGCGGCGACGATCACGGGCGGCGCCGGACCCGTGCAGAGACTCAGCGCCGCGAGGAGCGGGCGCCGCAGCTGCGGCCCGAGTTCGCGGGCGAAGCCCGTGCGCCCCTCGTGCTTGAGCGCCACGAGCAGCGCCCGCAGCGGTCCGTCGTAGACTCCGCGCACCGCGCAGGGCACCCCGAGCGAGGGGTGCAGCAGGGGCGCGGGGCGCTGCAGCTCGACCAGGCACGGCAGGCAGCAGTCGCGGTCGGGCTGCCCGCAGCAGACGCACGCGGTCGGCCACACCAGCGCGAGCAGGTCGAGCCGGAGCTCCCGGAGCAGCAGTGCGAGATCCATACCGCCATGATCGCGCCGGACGACGCGGGCTCCGGACGGGATCCACGGATCCGTGGAGAACTCCACCCACGGCGAGCGGACCCCGCGCCTGTGGGCGGAGCAGCGATGCGCCAGCGGGGAAGGCCTCCGCGCGGAGTCGCGGCCACCCGGGTGCAGATGGATCCTGCGATCCCCTTCGGGGCCGCGGGACGACGGAGTCGGGGCGCGGCCCCAGGACGGGCCGGGCCGCGCCCCTATCCCCGCTTCGCCAGCAGCGAGATGTCGTTCTCCGAGCGCTGCCAGCCGCTGGCCTGCGGCGCGAAGAGATCCTCGCCCTCGCCGAGCACCCGCAGCTGCGTGCGCCCGCCGCCGCCGCTCACCTGCCAGCCGCCCGGTACCGAGCCCTGCTCCGTCGAGAACTGCCCCACGCCGCCGATCGTCACCTTGCTCGCGGCGCCGAGGCCCGTGAGGGTCGCGAACCGCAGCTGCCCCATCCAGTCCAGGTCGACCGGGTCGCCGGTGGCCCACAGCTGCACGTCGGCCTCCTCCGTCGTGGCGACGGGCACGCCGTTCTCGTCACGCAGCACCCCGGCGACGAGCACCTGGCTGCCGTCGTCGCTCGGCACGAGCGCCGCGACCCGCGCGCCGTCCGGCGACACGCGCACCGCCACCGGCTCGCGGCCCGCCAGCCACGGCGCCGGGATCGAGGCGGAGGCGCCGTCGGGCGCCGTGACGCGCAGCGTCCTCGCGTCGGACGACTGCACCGTCCAGACGTAGCCGAGGAAGTCGAACGCGGGCGCGAGCAGATCCCGCCGGTCGTCGACGAGCAGCGCCCCGTCGTCGCTCACGAGCACCACGCCGTCGTCGTTCAGCAGGGCGACGGCCTGCTCGCCCGGCGAGAGCGTCACCGCCTCGGGGTCGTAGTCGGCGACCGTCTGCGCGAAGCCCTCCAGCGCACGGAACTCGCCCGACACGATGGTGCCGAGCTCCCCGTCGATCAGCACCACGGGATCCGAGAACTGATTGACCTGCCGCGGGGCTCCGGCGTCGCCGTCGGGGGTCTCGCGCAGCGGGGTGCCGTCGACGAACAACTCGAAACCGGTCACCCCCCGCACCGACTGCAGCGTCGCCTTCACCTGCTCGCGCACCTCGGCCATCGCGGTCGGCCCGGCCTCGAGCATCGCACCGGTCAGGTCGATCCGCGCGACGCCGTCGGTCACCTGCACCGAGTTCGTCACCAGCGCGGTGCCCGCCGGGAACCCGCTGTGGACCACCTCGCGCACACGTTCGCCCGGACCCTCCAGCAGCGCGCCGACGAGCTCGGTGACGAGGGCCGATCGTGCCAGGTACCACCGCGTCTCGGGCACGAGCACGTTGCCCGGCCCCACGAAGTAGAGCTGCTGCTGCGACCAGAGCGTGCCGAACATGCTGCTCTCGAGGATGATCCCCGCGGGGGCCGATGAGATGCGCCAGTCCTCGCCCACCCGCTCGAACTCGAAGCGCATCTCGGTGCTCGGCCCCGGCTGCACGGGCAGCATGACGCCCTGCGCGTCCACCTTGGCGACCGCGGCGAGCGACAGTACGCCGGCCGCCTCGCCGTCCTGGCGGTAGGGGCGGCTGCCGTCGGCGATGAGCACGCCGTAGTAGGGATCCCACTGCGCGGCGTAGTCGGCGGTGAGGAACTCGCGCGCCACCGCGTAGTCGTCCCGGGGAGAGCTCGCCGCGATCACGAAGCCCTGCACCAGGTCCTCCTGGCTGGCGCCCGCGACCGGCCCCACCGGGTTGTACTGCACGACCTGCTCGGCCTGGCTGAGGTCGGTGAGCCCCACCTCGACGGGGCCGCTGCTCGGGATGGCGGTGCACCCCGCGAGCAGCACCGCGGCGGCGAGTGCCGCGAGCCGCGACCCCGTCCGCGCGGCGGCGGTCCGGGATCGAGCCCGCCGGCGTCCCGCACCGGTCGGCGCCCCCCGCCCGTTCAGCGGATTCGGCATCGTCATCCTCCTCGCCTCTCCTTCCGGATGCGGCGCCAGGGCCGCCGCAGCCACCCGCCGGTGGCCTGCGGATCCCCGGCCTCGGCCACGTCCTCGGGCACGAGCGGCAGCGGCGACATGAAGTCGTTGACGCTGTCGCCGCGCGGCAGCGTGAGCCTGAAGTTCGAACCGCCGCCCAGCTGCGACCACGCCTCCAGGATGCCGCCGTGCACCGCGGCGTCCTCCTGGGCGATGGCGAGCCCGAGGCCGGTGCCGCCGAGCGTCCGCTTGCGCGAGGGATCCGCCCGCCAGAAACGGTCGAAGACGTGCTCGACGTCGCTCGCGCTCATGCCGATGCCCCAGTCGCGCACCGCGATCGCGACGGCCGAGGCGTTGGAGTCGATGGAGACGACGATGGGGCGGCCCTCGCCGTGCTCGATGGCGTTGCCCACGAGGTTCGACACGATGCGGCGGATGCGGCGGGCGTCGACGTCGATGGGGGTGTAGCCGCCGAGCGCCCGCACCTCGATGACACCCTTCGAGAGCGGCTGCAGGCCGTCCACCACCTCGTGCGCGAGCGTGACGAGATTCGTCGCCTCGGTGTCGAGCGTCACGCGGCCCGCGTCGTATCGGGAGATCTCGAGCAGGTCCTCGAGCAGCGACTCGAAGCGCTCGACCTGGGCGCCGAGCACCTCGACGGCGCGCTGCTGTCCCGGCTCGAGGCCGCCGGACGACCCCTGCAGCACCTCGCTCGCGAGCCGGATCGTGGTGAGCGGGGTGCGCAGCTCGTGCGAGACGTCCGACACGAAGCGCTGCTGCATCTCCGAGAGCTGGTCGAGCTCCCGGATGCGGGCCTGCAGCGTGTCCGCCATGTCGTTGAACCCCTCGGAGAGCACGTCGAAGTGCTCGTCGTTCTGGCGCGGCATGCGGGCGTCGCTCTCGCCGGCGGCCAACCGGCGGCTCGTGTCGGCCGCCGCCCGGATCGGCCGGAAGACGATGCGCGACATGATCCACACGAGGATGCCGATGAACGCCATCATCGCCGCCGCCGCGATGAGCAGGGTGCGCTGCACGAAGCTCAGCGTGTCCTGCGTGTCGGCGAGGTTGTAGCCGATGAAGAGCTCGTAGGTGCCGGCGCCGGCCGGGAAGGCGAGGGTGGATCCGACCACGATGCCGGGCGCCGGGGTGTCGTCCTCGGCGACGAAGGTGACCGGCTGCCAGTGCTGCGTGCCCGTCGCCACCGCGTTCGAGAGCTCGGAGCTGACGGCGTCGGGGAGCATCGGGTTCGTGTTCGAGGAGGGCGGGGCCTCCGGGAACGGGGACTGCCCGGGCTGGCGTCGCAGGTACACCATCTGGCTCGCCGAGGTGTCCTGCACCGTGCGCCGCACTGAGGCGGCCAGCGAGGTCAGCGCACCGCGGTCCGTGGCCTCCGAGGCGTCGATCATCCGCTGCGCCGCGAGCGTCGCGCGCGCCGAGTCCTGCAGCGCCTGGTCCCTCCGGGACGAGTAGAGGTCGTCGCTGATGCTGGTCAGGATGAACACGCCGGCGACGAGGATCACGAAGCCCGTCACGAGGCCGGTGATGCTCATGGTGCGCACCATGAGCGAACGCGCCCAGCGCGCGCGGAACGGTCCGAGCACCGGCTGGGTCAGCTTGATCCAGCGCACGCGGAGCCGGCGCAGCGCCGCGGTGAAGCGGGACCGGCCGCGCATGCGCACCACCGCCTACTCGACGGGGGCGCCGGCGCGATACCCCACGCCGCGCACCGTCGTGACGATGGTGGGGTGGTCGGGATCCTGCTCGATCTTGGCGCGCAGGCGCTGCACGTGCACGTTCACGAGCCGCGTATCCGCCTTGTACTGGTAGCCCCACACCTTCTCGAGCAGCACCTCGCGCGTGAACACCTGCTGCGGCTTGCGGGCGAGGATCGCGAGCAGGTCGAACTCCAGCGGGGTCAGCGGGATGGGCTGCGATCCGCGCCGCACCTCGTGGGCCGAGACGTCGATCGTGAGGTCGCCGATGCGCAGGGTCTCCGCGGCGTCCTGCTGCGGCTCGCGCAGCCGGGCTCGGATCCGCGCGATCAGCTCGGCCGGGTTGAACGGCTTGACGACGTAGTCGTCGGCGCCTGCCTCGAGTCCGCGCACCACGTCGCGCGTGTCGGTGCGCGCGGTGAGCATGATGATCGGCACGCCGGACTCCGCCCGGATCAGCTCGCACACCTCGATGCCGTCGAGGCCGGGCAGCATCACATCGAGCAGCACGAGATCCGGGCGCATCTCGCGGAACTTCTCGATCGCCTCGGTGCCATCGGCCGAGCTCTCGGTGACGAAGCCCTCGCCCTGGAGCACCATGCCGAGCATCTCCGCCAGTGCCCTGTCGTCGTCAACCACCAAGATGCGCGCGCTCATGAATCCCATTATGGCCGCAAAGCCGTGAAGCCGCGCTCGCTCTCCCGGAGCGCCGTCAGTAGTGGTCGAAGCGGCCCGGCAGCAGCTCCCAGGGCTCGCGTCCGAGATACTCGCACACCGCCTGGTAGACGCAGTGCTCGATGAAGTAGCGCCGGTGCTCGTCGTCGTCGACGTGCAGCCCGCGGGCGCGCTGGATCGGCATGCGGTAGAGCATGATGGTGCGCGCCTCCCGGTCCACCGCGTACAGCAGCGGGAACCGGCTCGCCTGCTGGCCGGCCGGCGCGGTCTGGAACCCGAAGCGCACACCTCGCAGCTCGTCGGGGAGATACGACTGCAGCAGCTCGACGGCCGCGCGGGCGTCGGTCTCGAAGCGGGTGAAGCGGCTGCGCGGATCGGGCAGGCTCGGCCCCGTGAGCGAGGAGCGCACCGGGCGGCGGCCGTGCCGCCGCTGCACGCGCACCGCGCGACGGGACCTGCGCTCACGACCGAACATGCGCCTCAGTCTAGTAGCGCCCGCGCCGCCGGGTTCCGACCCGGCGCGAGCGGGTCGCTCGGCGCGCGGGCCCGCCCCTACCGCGTATAGACCGTGAGCTCGCCGTCGCGCGGATCCGGAGCGAGCACCGGGTATCCGGCGATGGTCCCCTCGCCCAGATAGCGCACCCCCGCGTGCAGGGGGGCCGAGCTCGTGAGCACCGCGGCGCCGGGCGCGCGCACCACGACCGCGGCGCCGGCCGGGATCCTCGCCGTGCTCGTGCGGCCCGCGCCGTCGGCGCGCGCGATCTCCACCTCGGCGTCCTCGGCCCCGGGGTTCACCAGTACGAGGCGGCCGCCGGAGACCAGCGGCGCCGCCACCGGCTCCCCCACGGCGATCTCGGGAGCGGGCACGAACCACTCGTAGTCGTGCTGCTCGCTCTCCGTCGACGAGCCGAGCGCGGATGCGAGCACCGGCACGTCGGCCTCGACGATGAGCGCGTTCGCCCCGCCGGGCCAGTGGGCCACCCGCGCCTCGCCGACGGCGTCGGCCGTGAGCTCGATCTGCCCGACGTCGGTGCTCCGGCCGGTGCGGTCCACCGCGCGCAGCCGCACCGTGCCGCTCTCGCCGCCGGGTGCGAACGCGCGCACCACCACGGGGAACTCGTCGCCCTCGCCGGAGTCGCTCGGACCGTGCTCGTGATCGCTCACGTTCGCGATGCCCGGCAGCACGAGCCGCAGCCCGGGCGCGCTCTGGCGGGTCACCGAGGAGGCGGCGAAGGGCGAGATGCCCTCCACCTGGCCCACTCCGAGGCTCGCGGTGACCGGGGCCCCCGTGCTCTCGACGCGCACCGCGATGCGCTCGCGATCCGGCGCATAGCCGTTCAGCGACACGATCTGCTGCGCGCCCGGGGCGACGAGCACGCCGGCCGACTGCACGGCGTCGACCGCCCCGTTCTCGTCGAAGACGGTGATCTGCACGGTCGCGGGCACGGAGCCGGGGTTGCCGAGGCTCAGCGTCGTCGAGATGCCCGTCGTCGTCGCGCCGCCCAGCAGCCACTGCTCGTTCAGCGGATCGGCGCAGGCGCTCGCGACGACGCCCTGCAGGTTCTCGGTGTCGACGGCCTGGATCTGCGCGGCGGCGAGCGGATCCGAGAGGGGCGCCGAGAAGACGCCGGGCAGGCCGGCGCCGCCCTCCGACCGCGTCAGCTCGGCGCCGCCCGCGGCCGCTCCCGCGACGGCCACCGCCGGGGTGCCGGTCGGGATCGCGACCCCCGGGCGGCTCGTGTCGGCGCCGAGCTCGGCGAACGAGCCCGCGCAGACGAGGCTGCGCGACGCGTTCTGCGTCGTGTCGACGGTGATGGCGAGCGGATCGCGCGTCACCTCGGGGAGCGTGACGGTGCCGAGCAGCGCCAGCGCCGCCGCGCAGGCGACGACCACGACGAGGCCGGTCGCGGCTCGCGCGCCGCCCCGCAGCATCCGGGAACGATCGCCCATCACTTCGCCTCCCGCCGCTTCGGCCGTTTGCGCTTCTCGGGCCGCCAGGCCACTTCGCCGGTCGGCAGGGCGAGCAGCAGCACCCCCAGCAGCACGACGAGCTGGATCGTCCAGATCGTGTGCCCGCTGAGCGAGGTGCCGCCGAGCCGGGTCGCGGCGTCGCCCTGCGCTTCGCTCTCGGTCTCCGGATCCACCACCCGCCACAGCAGCCCCTGCTCGGTGAGCCCCGCGCTCGCCAGCGCCGAGTGCTGGTCGAAGACGCGCTGCAGCTCGGCGCGCTCCTGATCGCTGCCGCCCTGCTGCAGCAGCACGAAGCCGATGCTCTCCTCGCGCAGGTCGGCCCGCATGTCCTCGCCCCCGACGCTGGCCAGTCCGCCAACGAGCTCGGCGAGCCGCCGGTCCTCGGGCGTCTCCTCCGGAGCCGCGAGCGCCGTGCGGATCGCGTCGAGCCGCAGCCCCGCACCCGTGATCAGTTCGGCCCGCACGCTGTGCGAGGCCTCGGGCGTGAGCACGAGGGTGCGCACCCCGGGGTCCGTCTCGCCGGCCGCCTGCACGAGCGCAGGCATCTGCGCGCTGCTCGGCTGGAACGGCACCTGGTCGAGCAGCAGCTGCGAGCCCACCGGCACCACTGCGACGAGGGCCCCGACCAGCGCGACGCCGACGACGGGAGCCGCCGCCCGGCGCAGTGTATCGGCGCCGACGGCGGCGAGGCCGAGCACGGCGAGCCAGTACACGGCGAGGCCGGACCCGGTCCACAGCGCGACGGTCTCATCGCCCTTCACGGTGAGGTGCAGCTGGCCCGCGGCGATCGCGGTCGCCATGCCGAGTCCGCCGAGGAGCGCGTGGAACAGCGACACCGCCACGCGTCCGGTGAAGAGGCCCAGCAGGGCGAGGAGCGCGATGGGCAGCATGAGCACGCCGACCAGCAGCGTCGCCGGGGGGCCGCCGAGGCCGATGACGTCGAGGATCCCGGCCCAGCCCTCCAGCCCGAACTCGGGGAAGCCGAGCAGCAGGTGCCAGGTGGTGCCGGATTCGAAGGGCGTGACCACGCCGGGATCGAGCAGCAGGTCGAGCGGGCGGCCGTCGACGAGGCTCGTCACGATCTTGGGGGCGAAGAGCACGAGCGGCACGAGCGCGGTCGTGAGCACGCGGGCCACCCCGCGCAGCGTGGTGAAGAGGCCCGCCACCAGCAGCACGAGCGCCGCGGGGATGAGGATCGGCGCGGCCGCGAGCGCCACGGCCGCGAGCAGCGAGGCGGTGCCGGCCCAGCTCCACGACTCCCGGCAGCGGGTGGCGGCCAGCAGCAGCCAGGGCAGCACGACGGTCAGCACGAGCGTGGGCAGGTGCCCGCCCTGCAGCGAGCCGAGCAGCACGGGGCTCAGGGCGAAGCCGAGGCCGAGCAGCGCACGGCCGGCCTTCGACTCGGTGAGCTGGGCGGCCCAGATCCAGCCGCCGAGCGCCGTGAGTGGGATCGCCGCGACCATGAGCAGCACGACCGCGTGCGACGGGTTCCAGAAGGTGAGGGTGCCCAGCAGCGCGAGCACCCAGGTGAACGGGTCGGCCGGCACCCCGTCGAGCGTGCGGGTGTTCCACCACAGCTGGTCGATGGGGTTGAGCGGGGCCAGACCGCCGCCGAAGAGGCTCGTCTGGGGCAGGGCCCACCAGGTGAGCGCGACCGCCGCCGCCACGGCCGCGACGAGCACGGCGAGGCCTCCCGAGGAGATGAAGTGCAGCTCGCGCCGCTGCCTGCCGGTGGAGGCGAGGATCGCCTCCCGGTCGATCATGCGGGCGGTGCGCACGCTCTTGGGGTCCACGCGCAACTGCCGGATCGCCGCCCAGCCGAGGGTGGACTGCTTGCGGATGCGGCGCCGCGACGCGATGATGGCGTGCGGCCGGAAGAAGACGGCGAACGCCGACACGAACTCCCCCAGCATGTAGCCGGGCTGTTCGCGGATCAGCGCCCACAGCACGCGCAGCACCGCGTAGACCGGCAGTCCGAGCCACTCGAAGAACGCGACGAACGCGGGCGCGTAGGCGATGCGCCGGTGCAGGTGGGAGGTGCGGGCCTGGCGGTGGGCCGCGCGCATCACCGAGCGGCGGCGGTCGATCCTCGGACCCGCGACACCGCTCTGGGCGAATCGCACGCGCGAGGCCGGCGCCACCTCGACCCGGTACCCGGCGAGGCGCGCCCGCACGCAGAAGTCGAGGCCGTCGTCGTAGACGGGCAGCGCGGGATCGAAGCCGCCCAGGCGCTCCCAGACGTCCCGGCGCACGAGCATGCCGACCGGGCCGACGCCCAGCACGTCCTGCAGGTGGTCGTACTGCTGCTGGTCGAGCTCCTGCCGGCGCAGGGTCCAGCGCGAACCGTACCGGGTCAGGCTCTGCCCCAGCTCGATGATGTGCTCGGGTCGATCCCAGTCGACCAGCTTCGGGCCGGCGACGACCACGGAGGGCGCTCGCTGCACGCTGCTGACGATGTGCTCGAGCGCCTCGGGCTCGGGGCACGAGTCCTCGCTGAGCAGCCACAGCCACTCCTCGATCTCCTCGTCGACGGCCGGGCCCGCGGGCCCGCCGGGTTCCGGCGGCGCGGCCTCACCGCCCGGCTCGGCGCTCGCGGCCGCCCCGTCGGCCCGACCGGCCGGCGCCACCGCGGCTTCGACGCCGCGCGCCACCGCCTGGCCGTACGAGAGCCGCCCGGGGACGCCCACGACGCGCTCCGCGCCGCTGACCATCAGCTGCTCCCCGAGCCGCTCGGAGCCGCCGTTGTTCACCGCGATGACGGCCGCCGGTGCGACGGTCTGCGCGGCGATGCCGGCGATGGTCTGGTCGAGCCACTCGCCGCCCCGCTGGGCGACCAGGATGGCGGTTACTCTCGTGCGCATATGGCGCTCAGTCTAGGCGCGCGGGATGCGCGAGGCCTGGAGCCATGCCCGGCGAGGTGCAAAAGCGGCCCGGATCCGCCCCGCCGGACGATCGCTGCGAGGCGCGGGCGGAGCCGAGATCGCGGGATCCGGGTTCCGACTCGCTCCGCTCGCTCACCCCGCGACTCCGCCCGCCGATCGGACGCAGTCGACATCGAGGACAGAGTTTGGACCCGGCTGCGCCTCGCGCAACCGGTGGGGCGAGGATCGGCTACATCGCCTCTTTGCGCAGCTTGCGGCGCTCGCGCTCGGAGAGCCCGCCCCAGATGCCGAAGCGCTCGTCGTTCTCGAGCGCGTACTCGAGGCACTCCGAACGCACCTCGCAGCTCTCGCAGATCCGCTTCGCCTCGCGGGTCGAGCCGCCCTTCTCGGGGAAGAACGCCTCGGGATCGGTCTGCGCGCAGAGGGCATCGGTCTGCCAGGCAAGCGCCTCGTCATCATCCTTGCGTACGCCGGGGACTCCGAGGAACACCGGATCGACGAACCAGTTGCCCGGAACCGGGGTGTGCGGCGAATCGCTCAACGATCGCTCCTTCCTCTGGTCCGGGATCACGCGGGCTGCGCGACGATACTCACACAATTACACCGTTGTGATTCGTTCAAGTCAAGCTGGAAATCTTAAACCCTCAATGGGGGCTTGAGGTTCGAAGACACGCTGGCGTGTCGCGATTGTGCTCGATTCCGTCCGCCGCGCCCGGGTCGTACCGAGATTGCGGTCCGACTTCCGGCCGTGCCCGCGAACGCTCCGGCACCGGCCGGCGCCTCGACCGCACACCCTGCGCAGCTCGCCGGCAGACACCCGGAACGCGCCGCATCCCGGACGTCCTCCGACCGGCTGCGCCCGGTTTCCTCAGCCCCAGATGACGAGCATGCGGTAGGTCATCACCGCGACCGCGAAGTGCACCACCGCGAGCACCAGATTCGCCCACCGCGTGCGATCGATCAGCGCCCAGAAGCCCGCGCCGAACGGCAGCAGCAGCGCGACGACGAGGTACATCCAGAACTCGAGCGGATCGCCCGTGGCCCGATTCCCGGAGAAGGGCGCGGCGATCGAGATGACGACCTGCGCGATCAGCAGGAGCCCGACGAGCAGCGTGGCCCCCATCGTGAAGTCGTCGGGTCCCCGCTTGCGCAGGGCGGCCACCAGGCACACGAGAGCGGCGGCGATCGCGAGCGAGATGACGGCGACGCCGTACCAGAGGATCATGCCGCGCTCCCGCCCGCTCCGCGCTCCCCGGAGCTTCCGCCGGGCCGGGCTCCATCGCGGGCCCCGGCACCGCCGGCCTCATCGGCACCGCCGGTCTGCGCGTCGGGCGTCGGGAAGTTCGTCACGACGCGGGTGCGCGCGCCGCGCACCTCGATCAGCCCGACCAGCCGCCCGTCGGGCGCGATCGCCGCGACCAGCGGCGCATCCCGGTGGCTCTCGGGATCCAGCTCGAGGCGCTTGCCGTGACCGAGATCCACCGCCTGCTGCGCGGTGACGCGCAGCTCGGGGAACAGCGCCCCGGCCACCTCGGCCGGCCCGAGCAGCGGGAGCGGTCCGCCCTCGACGAGCCGCTCCGTGCTCGCGGCGCCCGAGACGCCGAAGGGCCCCACTTCGGTGCGTCGCAGCGCCGTGAGATGCCCGCCCACGCCCAGCGCGGCGCCCAGATCCCGCGCCAGCGCCCGGATGTACGTGCCCGACGAGCACCGCACCGTCGCATCGACATCGATGACCGGCGTCCCGTCCGCCGACGCCGTGCGCGGCTCGCCGATCTCGAAGGCGCGGATCGTCACCGGCCGTTTCTGCAGCTCCACCTGCTCGCCCGCGCGCACGCGATCGTAGGCGCGCCGGCCGTCGACCTTGATCGCGCTGACCGCGCTGGGGGCCTGCTCGATGTCCCCGGTCAGCTCGGCGACGGCCGCGGCGATGCGCGCGGGATCGGCGGCGAGCGCGGCGACGTCGGCCGGATCCGCGGTGCGCACCGCGTCGCCCTCGCGATCGTCGGTGACGGTCGCGATGCCCAGCCTGATCGTGGCCGTGTAGGTCTTGTCGAGGCCGACGAGGTGCGTGAGCAGCCGGGTCGCGGGCCCGGCCCCGAGCACGAGCAGGCCCGTCGCCATCGGATCGAGCGTGCCGGCGTGCCCCACCTTGCGCGTGCCGAGGGCACGGCGCGCCTTCGCGACGACGTCGTGGCTGGTCCAGCCCTCGTTCTTGTCGATCAGCAGGATCGCGCCCTGTGCGGGCAGGGTGGAGGGCTCGTTCGTCACCTCACCAGCCTACCGCCGGGCGCTCCGCCCTCACTCGAGCAGGCCGCGCTCCCGGGCCATCGCCACGGCCCGGCTGCGGCTGTCGGCTCCGAGCTTGGCGATGACGTGGGCGACGTGCGTCTTCACGGTCGCCTCGGAGAGGAACAGTCCCCGCGCGATCTCGCGGTTCGAGCATCCCTCGGCGAGCCGCTCCAGCACCTCGGCCTCCCGGCCCGTGAGCCTCGCCTCCGGCTCGCTCACCGCGCTCGGCCTCGAGTCCTCGAAGATGATCGCCGGCATCGCGGGACTCGGCCACATGTCGATCACGGCCGCGATCGTCGTGCTCTTCTTCTCCCTGCGCACCGCGATCCGCGACGGGGGATCCGCCTCGCAGGCTCCGGTCGCGGTCGCTGCCTAGACTGGACGGGTGGAGAAGGCGGCGATCGGGCGGGCGCTCGTCGAGTGGTACGCGGGGGCGGCGCGGGATCTGCCCTGGCGCGACCCCGGGGTCACCCCCTGGGCGGTGCTCGTCTCCGAGTTCATGCTGCAGCAGACCCAGGTCGACCGGGTGCTGCCGCGCTGGACCGCCTGGATCGAGCGGTGGCCGACGCCCTCGGCTCTCGCGGCGGAGGAGCCGGGCGAGGCGGTACGCGCGTGGGACCGGCTCGGCTACCCGCGGCGCGCGCTGTGGCTGCACCGGGCCGCGGTCGAGATCGCCGAACGGCACGGGGACCTCGTGCCGTCGGATGTGGAGCAGCTGCTGGCGCTGACCGGCATCGGGCCGTACACGGCGCGCGCCGTCGCGGCCTTCGCGTTCGGCGAGCGGCACCCCGTCGTCGACACCAACACCCGGCGCGTGCTCGCGCGGGCGCTGCACGGCCGCGCGGCGGCCGGGATGCCCGCCCCCGCCGATCTCGACGACATGGAGGCGCTGCTGCCCGAGGATCGGGCCGAGGCCGCCGTCTTCAACGCCGCGGCGATGGAGCTCGGCGCGGTCGTGTGCACCGCCCGCGCTCCGCGCTGCGGCGACTGCCCGATCGCCGACTGGTGCGAGTGGCGCGGTGCCGGCTACCCCGACAACGCCCCCGAGAAGCGACCCAAGCAGGCGAGGTTCGAGGGAAGCGACCGGCAGGTGCGGGGCCGGATCATGGCGCTGCTGCGCCGCTCCGAGTCCGCCGTGCCCGTCGCTCGCGCGCTCGAGGCGGCGGCCGACGGCGGCGTGCGCGATCCCGAGCAGCCCAGGCGGGCCTACGACTCGCTCGTCGCCGACGGGCTCGTGGTGGAGCGAGACGGGAGCGCGCGGCTGCCGTAGAGGTTGCGCCGAGAGACGCACCCCTCGATCGAGCTGCGCCGGCGCGCAGCTCCCGGGTCGACTCGGGATCCGCGTCCCGGCTGGGGATCCCGATGCCGGGAACCCCCGGATCCGCGGGTCTCAGATCCAGCCGCGCTCCTCGGCCATCAGCACCGCCTGCTGCCGGCTCTCCAGGCCGAGCTTGCCCAGCACCGCCGAGACGTGGTTGCGCACGGTGCCGGGTGCGAGCGACAGCGTGCGCGCGATCTGCGCGGTCGTCTCGCCCCGCCGACCGACGCGCAGCACGTCGAGCTCGCGGTCGGTCAGCGGGCAGCGCTCATCGCTCAGGGCGTCCGCGGCGACCTCGGGATCGACGTACCTGCCTCCCGCCGCCACGCGTCGGATCACCTCGGCCACCTCGTCGGCGCCGCGGGACTTGGGGAGGAACCCCGCGACCCCCGACGCGAGGGCGCGGCGCAGCACGCCGGGGCGGGCGTGGCGCGTCACCACCACGCACCGCGTCGCGGAGGCGCGGCGCAGGCGGGCGGCCGCCTCCACCCCGTCGATGCCGGGCATCTCGAGGTCGAGCAGGCAGACGTCGGGCTGCAGCCGGACGGCCTCGGCGACCGCCTCCTCCCCGTCGACACACTCCGCGACGATCTCGATGTCGTCCTCGAGGCGCAGCAGGGCCGCGAGGGCCGAGCGGATCATCGCCTCGTCGTCGGCCAGCAGCACCCGGATCATCGCGGTTCCCCTTCCGGCACCGCACCGGCCGCACGCATGCCCGTCGTCGCAGCGCCCGGCACCACCGCCGCCCCTCCCGCGGGAGCATCCGCTCCCGCGGATGCCGCGGGTTCCGCCGGCACCGTGACGACGACCATGAACTCCTGCTTGCCGCGCCGCACCTCGACGGCGCCGCCGGCCTCGGCCACCCGGCGCGCGACGCCCTCCAGCCCCGATCCACCGCTCGCCGTTTCCTCTCCCGCGACGTGGTTCGAGATCTCGTAGCGCCAGAGCGGGCCGGAGTGGGAGAGCCCGAGACGGGCCCACCGGCCGCCCCCGTGACGCAGCGCGTTCGTCGTGGTCTCCCTGATGACGGGCCCCAGCACCTCCGCCGGAGCGGCATCCGCTTCCGGATCCACCGCCGCCTCGACCTCGGTCCCCGCCGCGCGCAGCAGATCGACCGCGTTGGCGATCTCGTCGCGCAGCGGCACGGAGCGGAAGCGCATGGCCAGGTCGCGCGTCCCCTGGCGGGCCTCGTCGACGCTGCTCCGCGCCGCGCGCAGCTGCTCCAGCGCCGCCTCCGGCTCCTGCTTCGCCAGCAGCCGCTCGGCGAGCTCGAGCTGCAGCGCGATCACCTGGAGGTGGTGCCCCTGCAGATCGTGCACGTCGGTGGCCACCCGCAGGCGCTCCCGCGTCGCCCCCAGGTTCGCCTCGGAGACCCGGGCCCGGTCGAGCGTGACGAGCACGTCCCACCACCACAGGGACAGCACGGTCGTCACCGGGATGAACAGGCAGAAGAACCCCAGCAGCCACCCGCCCCGGGCATCGAGATCGACGGACGCGGGACCCTGCGCATCGATCAGCCACAGCACGCCGAGCAGCACGGTCGCGGCCGCGGTCACGCGCACGCGCAGACCCGGCGGCCAGCGCAGCAGCAGCGCCGACTGCACCAGGGGCATCACCGCGAGGATCCAGAGACCCGCCGCCCACCCGATCACCGCTCCGCACACCGCGGCGATCAGCAGCGGCACCAGCACCTCCCACCGGCGCGCTTCGGAGGGGGCGTCGGCGTGGCGGTACTGCCGGAGCAGCGGCACGGTCGACGCCCACCACACCGCTCCCGCAGCGGCGATCGTCACCGTGCGCGCGAGACCGTGCCCGGTGGGGGCCGCCACCCAGAGGAGCACGAGCATCCCCTCGAGAAACATCACCCCGCTCGCCGTGTACCACCAGGTGGCGGCGATGCGGCCCGAGAACCGGGTCGCCGCCGCGGGAGCCGCGGAGGGAACGGGCGCGGTCGCTTCGGGCTGCTCGTTCATGCCTCCACGATAGGCCCATGACAGATGTCACCCGTGCCGCGTGCGGAACGCCCCGAACGCGGTGACATCACGGCACTTCCGGGCTCCCGGCCGAGGCGATGGACTGGAACCACCCGCCGGGAGACGCCGCTCGCAGGCTCCCCCGGCACCGGTACCCCACCGGCGTCGACACCCCGTCGATGCCGGCACCGACACCTCGGCGACGACCACCGATGCTCGCCGACACCCTCACCGACACCCTCACCGACAGGAGCGGATCATGAATCTCATCGACACCTTCCAGGACCTCGTCTCGCGCGTGCCCGAGCTCGTACAGCCGCTGATCGTCGCGCTGGCGGGCGCCGTCCCCTTCATCGAGGGGGAGGGCGCGGCGACGATCGGGATCATCGGCGGCATCCACCCAGTGCTCGCGGTCGCGGCCGCGATCGTCGGCAACTTCGTCTGCGTCGCCCTGCTCGTCATGCTCGGCTCGGGTGCGCGCCGAGCGGTCGTCACCCGGACCCGCAGGGGCACCCCCGCGGACTCGGCGGCGCCCGCGGTCGCGGGATCCGCGCCCGGGAGCCCCGTAGCGACCGCTCCCGTCCCCGCGGAGGAGAGCGACCGCTCCTCGGCGCGGCGCGCGAAGTTCCAGCGCGCCTTCGAGCGCTACGGCGTGCCCGGCGTGAGCCTGCTCGGACCGCTGCTGCTGCCGACCCAGTTCACCGCCACGATGCTCGCGACCGCCGGAGTCGGCAAGGCCCGGATCCTGATCTGGCAGGCGGTCGCGATCGTCGGCTGGACCACCGTCATCGCGGTGCTCGTCGGCGGCGTCGTCCACGCGGCGGGCTGATCACGGGCCGCGGCGCACCGCGGCCGGCCCGGGGCACCGCGGTCCGGGCCCGGGGCCGGGCCGAGGGCGGAAGGCCCGAGAGCCCCCAGGCGCCAAGGCCTCTGAAGCCGCGAAGCCCCCGGTCCTCACCTCCCCAAACCCCAAAAAGCCTGAAGCCTGAAGCCTCGAAACTCTGAAGCCCTGAGGCCTAGAGAGATCCTCGAGAGATCCTCGAGAGGCGGAAAACGCGGCCGATTCTTCAGGATCGGCCGCGTTTTCCGCCTCTCGACGGGAGCCTTCGGAGCTGCACCAGGCGGGTCGCGCTGCCGACCTGCGCTGAGCGGGCGCATGACCGCAGACGCGGGATCCGCCCGCCGGCTCTGGACTCGGCGACTGCGCGGATGAGGTGCGCTCGTCGCCCGAGCCGTCGGCACGCGCTCTCGGCGCGACCGCTCAGTCGCGATCCTCGTCGTCGATCAGATCGTCCGCGTCGAGGCCGTCGGTGTCCATCTCGCCGTCCTCGAGCTCGCGCGGCTTGACGTACGGATCGGCCTCGCCCGCGTACTGCGCGTTCGCAGCGAGCGCCGCGGCCTCCTCGTCGCGCCGCTTCGCCTCGGCGAGCAGGTCGTTGAGGTGCTGCGCGCTCTCCGGCAGCTCGTCGTGAATGAACTCGAGCGTGGGCGTGAGCCGGGTACCCAGCTGCTTGCCGACCTCGCTGCGCAGCATCCCCGTCGCCGCCTTCAGCGCCGCGGCGGAATCGGTCTGCTCCTGCTCGTCGCCGTACACCGTGTAGAAGATGCTCGCGTGCTGCAGATCGCCCGTGACGCGCACGTCGGTGATCGTGATGAAACCGAGGCGCGGATCCCGCAACCCCTTCTCCAGCCTGCGCGCGATGATCTGCTGGATGCGCTCTGCCACCTTGCCGGCCCTCGGATTGCTCATGTGCCAAGCCTACCGCCGCCGGGCGCGCCCGCTCGCCCCGCGCCGGCCCGCATCCGCCCGTGAGATGATGTGCCGGTGGGCGTGCGGCAGGAGAACGAGCAGCGGCTGCGCGATCTGGCGCTGCTGCGCCGGGTGCGGGATCGCATCGACCGCGAGTACGCGGAGCCGCTCGACGTGGAGTCGCTCGCGCGCGGGGTCGGGTTCTCGGCCGGCCACCTCAGCCGCGAGTTCAAGGCCGCATACGGCGAATCGCCCTACAGCTATCTCATGACCCGCCGCATCGAACGCGCGATGACGCTGCTGCGGCGCGGGGACCTCAGCGTCACCGAGGTCTGCTACGCCGTCGGGTACGGCTCGCTCGGCACCTTCACCACGCGCTTCACGGAGCTGGTCGGCATGCCGCCCGGCCGGTACCGCCGAGAGGGGCCCGCCCCGCTCGCCGGGCTGCCCGGGATCATCACGATGCGCGCCACCAAGCCGATCAGGAATCGAGAAGTTCCCCCGCCGCCCGCGGAGTAGCGTGGCCGTCATGAAGATCAACATTCACGTCACGTTCCTGCCCCACACCGACCCGGAGGCCTCGCTCGCGTTCTACCGCGACGTGCTCGGCTTCGAGGTGCGCAACGATGTCGGCTACGAAGACATGCGCTGGATCACGGTCGGTCCCGCGAACCAGCCGGACACCTCGATCGTGCTCACCCCGCCTGCGGTCGATCCCGGGCTCACCGACGAGGAGCGCCGCGTGGTGCTCGAGCTCGTCGCGAAGGGGGCCTTCGCCTCGGCGGTGTTCGCGACCGACGAGCTGCAGGAGCTCTTCGAGCGCGTCGAGGCCTCGGGCGTCGACGTGCTGCAGGAGCCCATGGACCAGGACTGGGGCGCCCGCGACTTCGCCTTCCGCGACCCCGCCGGCAACTCGATCCGCGTGCAGCAGCTCGGCTGAGCCGACCGCCGCACGGGGCGCTGCTCGCCGGGTACGACGCGCCGAACGCGACAGGGGCGGGGTGGACCAGCCGATGCTGATCCACCCCGCCCCTGTCGTTGCGGGATCGGTCCGCGCTACGCGCGCGGCTTCTCCACCATCTCGGTGGTCTCGATCTCGTCGCCCACCTGGATGTCGTTGTACTTGCCCAGGCCGATACCGGCCTCGAAGTCGGTCTTGACCTCGGTCACGTCGTCCTTGAAGCGACGCAGCGACTCGATGGCCAGGCCGTCGGCGATCACGACGCCCTCGCGGATCACGCGCGCCTTGGCGTTGCGCGTGATGGTGCCGCTGCGCACGATGACACCGGCGATGTTGCCGAACTTCGACGAGCGGAACACCTCGCGGATCTCCGCCACACCCGACTGGACCTCCTCGTACTCGGGCTTGAGCAGACCCTTGAGCGAGTTCTCGATGTCGTCGAGCGCGTTGTAGATGACGTTGTAGAAGCGGATGTCGATGCCCTCGCGCGCAGCGCGCTCGCGGGCCTTGACATCGGGACGCACGTTGAAGCCGATGACGATCGCGTTGTCGATCGTGGCGAGATCCACGTCCGACTCGGTGATCGCGCCGACGCCGCGGTGCAGGATGCGCAGCTGCACCGACTCGTCGACCTCGATCTTCATCAGCGACTCCTCGAGCGCCTCCACGGCACCCGACACGTCGCCCTTGATGATGAGGTTGAGCGACTCGACCTTGCCGTCCTCCAGCGCCTTCGTGAAGTCCTCGAGGC
Organism: Leucobacter sp.; assembly: GCF_053528595.1. Classification (NCBI taxonomy): domain Bacteria; kingdom Bacillati; phylum Actinomycetota; class Actinomycetes; order Micrococcales; family Microbacteriaceae; genus Leucobacter; species Leucobacter sp. The sequence goes on from NZ_JAIVPF010000093.1 coordinate 28,938, forward strand.
TGATGCGCTTGCGGGCCTTGGCCAGCTGCGCGTTGCGCTCGGCGGCCTCGCGCTTCTCGGCGATCTGACGGGCCGTGCGATCCTCGGAGGTGACGATGAAGTTGTCACCCGCGCGGGGCACGCTCGACAGACCCTGCACCTGCACCGGACGCGAGGGCAGCGCCTCGAGCACCGCGTCGCCGTTCTCGTCGCTCATCGCCCGCACGCGGCCGTAGGCCGTGCCCGCGACGATCGCGTCGCCGACGCGCAGCGTGCCCGACTGGATGAGCACGGTCGCGACCGAGCCGCGGCCCTTGTCGAGCTTCGCCTCGATGGCCACGCCGCGCGCGTCCTTGTCGGGGTTCGCGCGCAGGTCGAGCCCGGCGTCCGCCGTGAGCAGCACGGCGTCGAGCAGCTCGGTGATACCGACGTTGTTCTTCGCCGAGACGTCGACGAACATGACGTCGCCGCCCCACTCCTCGGCCACGAGGCCGAACTCGGTGAGCTGCTGGCGCACCTTCTCGGGGTTCGCACCCTCCTTGTCGATCTTGTTGACGGCGACCACGATCGGCACGTTCGCCGACTGCGCGTGGTTCAGCGCCTCGATCGTCTGGGGCATGATGCCGTCATCCGCCGCGACCACGAGGATCGCGATGTCGGTCACCTGCGCACCACGGGCGCGCATGGCGGTGAACGCCTCGTGGCCCGGGGTGTCGATGAAGGTGAGCGCGCGCTCGACGCCGTCGTGCTCCGTGTGCACCTGGTAGGCGCCGATGTGCTGGGTGATGCCGCCGGCCTCGCCGCCGCCCACGTCCGCCTTGCGGATCGCGTCGAGCAGTCGGGTCTTGCCGTGATCGACGTGACCCATGACCGTGACCACCGGGGGCCGCGGCTGCAGGACGTCGTCGCCCTCCTCCTCGAGCTCGGCATCGATGTCGATGTCGAAGCCCTCGAGCAGCTCGCGATCCTCGTCCTCGGGAGAGACGATCTGGATCTTGTAGCCCAGCTCGTCGCCGAGGATCTCGAAGGTCGCCTCGTCGAGCGACTCCGTCGCGGTCGCCATCTCGCCGAGGTGGAAGAGGATGGTCACGAGGTTCGATGCGCTCGTATCGATCTTGTCGGCGAAGTCGGAGAGCGAAGCGCCCCGGCGCAGACGGATCGGGGTCGCACCGTCACCACGGGGAACCTGCACGCCGCCGATCGACGGCGCCTGCCGCATCTCGAACTCTTGCCGCTTCGCCCGCTTCGACTTGCGCGCCTTGCTCTTGGAGCCGCCACGGCCGAATGCGCCGGCGGTGCCCGCACCACGGCCGCCGCGGCCACGGCCGGCGAAACCGCCGCCCGGACGGGGTCCGGCGAAACCGCCGGCACCGGGAGCGCCGCCGCCCGCACCGCCGCCGGGACGGTTGAATCCGCCGCCACCGCCGCCGGGGCGACCGCCGCCGCCCGGGCGACCGGGGCCGCCGGGACGACCGGAGCCTGCGCCGGCGCCCTGCGGGCGCGGAGCGGGCCGCGGAATGTTTCCGGGATTGGGGCGACCGCCGGGACGACCCATGCCCTGGCTGGGAGCGAACGGGTTGTTGCCCGGACGCGGGGGACGCGGGATGCCCATGCCCTGGCTCGACGCGAAGGGGTTGTTGCCCGGACGCGGGCCGGCGGGCTTGGGGGCGCCGGGCTTGGGACCCGACTTCGCGGCGGGCTTGGCGGCCGCGGACTTCGGAGCCTCGTCGGCCGCCTTCGGCGCCGCGGGCTGCTTCTCGGGCTCGGGGGCCGGCTCCTCCGCCTTGGGGGCGGCCGGCTTCGGGCCGGGCTTCGGGCCGGCGGGCTTCTTGGCCGCGGGCTTCGCCGCGGCGGGGGCGTCATCCCCCTGGGGCTTGGCCACTCCGTCCGCCTCGAGGGCGGCCTTGACCTTGCGCGCCACCGGGGGCGCGACAGCCGACGAGCTCGCCTTGACGAACTCGCCCATTTCCTTCAGCTTGGCCAGGACGACCTTGCTATCGACACCGATCTCCGCAGCGATCTCGTGTACGCGTGGGTTAGCCACTTTTCTCCTGTCTGGGTTCACGCCAGACAGGCGAGAACCATGATTAACGGACGGGTCTCATCGTGAGCCGCTCATTAGTTGTCCATAAGTGTTTTCAGCCTGTTCTCTATAGGGCCAGCGTCGGGCTTCCCCGACGCTTTCAGCGCACGCGAAAACGATCCGCGCGACACTGCTCGATCCAGACAGCGAGCCGTGGGATGCACCCAGGCTCCTCGCCCCGGAAGCACGGCGCGATCATCGGCAATCAGCCGCCCATCGCGCAGTACCACCCGCAGCAGTTCTGTGCGCGGGGCACGCTTGCGACACGCGACACAGGTCCGAACCGAATCCATCTTACCAGCTTCCCACTTGTAACTCTTCTCAGGGAATTCACCCGCAGCGAGCGGGGCGGTGGGTCGCGCGATTCCCCGCCGTCCCAGCTCCGACCGAGCGGAGCGCAGCTGAGTCGAAATCGAGACACCCAGGGTTCGACTCCGCTCGCTCCTCGCTCCGCTCGACCGGCGACCCACTGCTGTCGCCTGCTCGGAGGGAGCGCTCACCCGTCATCCTGCGCGCAGTGAGCGCGGCGGACGCAGTCGCAGGATCCACAACCATGGATTCTGCGACTGCGCGCAGAATGACACAGGGATCAGTCGTTCATGATCGAATCGGGCTGGATAGCTGTCATACGGACGTTCCACGTCAGGCTGACGCCTTCCGTGAAACGCGCGAAGATCGATATCCATCCCGATCGATTCAATCATTCATGATCGAATCGGGCTGGATATCGATCTTCGCGCCCGTCAGCTTCGCGGCGAGGCGGGCGTTCTGGCCCTCCTTGCCGATGGCGAGCGAGAGCTGGAAGTCGGGCACGAGCGCACGCACCTGCTTGAGCGACTCGTTGAGCATGAAGACATCGGTCACCTTGGCGGGAGACAGCGCGTTCGCCACGAAGGTCGGCAGTTCGGGCGAGTAGTCGACGATGTCGATCTTCTCCTCGCCGAGCTCGCTCATCACGGCGCGCACGCGGCTGCCCATCTCGCCGATGCAGGTGCCCTTGGCGTTGATCCCGCTCTGCTTCGCGCGAACGGCCACCTTGGTGCGGTGACCGGCCTCGCGGGCGAGCGAGACGATCTCGACGAGCCCGTCGGCGAGCTCCGGCACCTCCCGCTCGAACAGCTTGCGCACGAGGCCGGGGTGCGTGCGCGAGACCACGACCTGGGGCCCCTTGGTCCCCTTTGAGACGCTCGTCACGTACACGCGCATGCGCGTGCCGTGCGGGTACTGCTCTCCCGGCACCTGCTCCTCGGGCGGCAGGATCGCCTCCAGCTCTCCGAGGTCGATGTGCACCATGCGCGGGTTGGGCCCCTGCTGCACGACGCCGGAGAGGATCTGCCCCTCCTTGTCCTTGAAGGCGCCGAGTACGGCGTCGTCGGTCAGGTCGCGCATGCGCTGGCTGATGACCTGCTTCGCGGCGCTCGAGGCCACCCGGCCGAACTCGTCGGTGGTGACGTAGGCCTCGCCGATGACCGCGCCGTCCTCGTCGACCTCGGGCACGAGCACCGAGATGTCGCCGGTCTTGCGGTCGAGCGTCACGCGCACCTGATCCTCGCGGGGCACGGAGAGTCCCTGGTTCTCGGCGTGGCGCAGATAGGCCGATCGGATGGCCTGCTCGATGATCTCGGCGAGCTCCTCGAAGGGGATCTCCTTCTCGCGCTCGAGTCCCCGCAGCATGGCAAGATCGATTTTCACGACGGCCTCCTCAGTACGTATTGAAATGTCTATTCAACTGTCGCCACGGGCGCGTTCGCCGCGCGGCAGATCCCCCAGAATACCCCACTCGCCTACAACCGCTCCGGGAGTGCGACGTGCACGGGGGTGACGCGCCCGCCCTCGATCGCGAAACCGCGCCCGGGTGGGAACTCCGCCCGTTTGACCCTGCCGAGGGATTCCCGGAACGGCGTCTGGCTCTCACCGTCATCCGGCTGCAGCACGATCCCCCATGGGGGCTGTTTGAGCGCGGCGAAGAGATCCCACACTCCACCGGCGGTGCCCTGCTCGAACTCGAACAGCACGAGCACGTCCGAGCGGCGCGCGGCCTTGGCCAGCGCGACGAGAGCGGGCAGGGCCGCTGTTCCCTCCGCGTCCGCCGGACGCTCCACCACGACCACCCCGCGCGCACCCCGGGCGGGGAAGACGAGCGCCTCGGGCGCCTCCGCGACCGCCTCGGCCGGCGGTTCCGCCGAGCTTCCGAGCGGATTCCCGAGGGGACCGCCGATCGCACGCTCGATACCGCCGCCCAGCAGGCCGCCCGCCGACGCGACCGGCTTTCCTCCGAGCGCGACCACCAGATCCCGGGCGAGATCCGTCACCGCCTCCTCGCCGTACGCGACTCGATCCCACGCCCCGGAGGAGCGGAGCCCGTCGTCGGTGAGCGTGAGCAGCACGGCCTCGACCCGGTCGCCGCGCGACGCCGCCCACCTTCCGACGGCGTCGACGCAGCTGAGGATCGCGGTCGACTGGCCCGACCCCGCAGGCCCCGAGACCACCCCGAGTCCGCTCGTCCGCATGCCTACGGGCGCGAACGTGCGCGTGTCGATGCCGTACGCGGGCCGTCCGCCGGCCACCGCGGGGAGATCTTCCAGGGGAATGGTCTCCGGGGCGTTGCGGACCTCGGCCGCCGGCTGCACGCCTCGTTCCTCCAACGCGGTGGCGAGCCGGTCGAGCGCCCGGGCCTGCCCGGCGAGATCCCGCTCACCGTCGATCAGCGCGAACTGGATCTCATCGGACTCGCCCGCCAGGAGCGCGCGCCCCGGTGGCGCGTTCTCGAGAATGTCGCCCGTGACCCCCAGGTGCCCGTAGTCGTGCGGGCCGGCGAGCCTGAGCACGTACTGCTGCTGCAGGCTCGCCGCCATCGCAGCCGGGATCGCCGCCGGCCGATCCGCGGTCAGCACCGCGTGCACCCCCACGGCGCGGCCGGTCATCAGGATCTCGCTCAGCATCTGGAACGGTGAGGCGATGCCGCCGAGCGTCTCGGTGGCCTGCCGGAACGCGGCGAATCCGTCGACCACGAGCACCACGCGCGGTTCCTCCTCACCGCCGGGCGTGCGCCGATAGGCTTCGAGTCCTCCCGCGCGCACGGCGGCGTATCGCGGGCCGCGCTCCGCGATCAGATCCAGCATCCGCTGCAGCACGCGTCCGACGAGCTCGATGTCCGAGAGCGGAGCGATCGCCCCGACGGTCGGCAGCGGAGCGAGGGCGTCGAGCGCACCGCCCGCCGCGTCGATGGCGTACAGGTGGACAGGATGCGTCTCCGCGTGCATGCTGAGCGAGGCCGCGAGCGCGATCAGCGCACTCGTCTTGCCCGTGCCACCCGCACCGATGAACGAGATGTTCCCGCATTCCTCGAGATCGACCCGCACGGGTCGCTGCGCTTGCGCCGCGGGTTCGTCCCGCATGCCGATCGCGACCGCGTCGCGGCGATCCCGCCCGCCGGTTCCGGGCCCCCGCTCGTCTGTCCGGCCGACCAGCGCCCGCAGGTCGAGGACCTCTGACAGCGCGTCGAGCCACGGCCTTCTGGGAGCGGCGAGCCCTGCGCATCGTGCCGCTTCGATGATCCCGTCTCGCAGCTGCTCGATGTCTCGCGGCTGCTCCGCGCGTTCGCGGCGCGATCGGCCGGGCTCGGGAGGGAGGTCCCATGCCGCCCCCTCGGTGAACCCGAGCGACCGCACCTCGACACGCGATTCGAGGTCGACCGCCGACGCCCGGCCTCCCAGGTACCCGGTCTGGAAGTGGCCGATCCGGCCCGGGCCGATCTTGATCGCGCCGCGTCCCGGCGTCTCGGCGTCGAAGAACGCGGCATCCTTAACACCGATGACGTCGCTGCTGTCGGCCTCGTCCGCCATGCGCAGCGCCACGCGCAGGTTCGTGTTGGCGCGGAGGTTGTCCTTGATGACGCCGGCCGGGCGCTGCGTGGCCATGATGAGGTGGAGCCCGAGCGAGCGGCCCCGCTGGGCGACGTCGATCACCCCGTCGACGAAGTCGGGCACCTCGTGCGCGAGGGCCGCGAACTCGTCGATCACGATCACGAGCACGGGAGGCGCTGCCGGGTCCGACCGCCGTTCCAGAGTGATGAGATCCTTCGCCCGGTGCTTCGCGAGCAGTTCCTCGCGATGGTGCAGTTCCGCCCGCAGGGAGGTCAAGGCACGGCGCACCAGGTGCGGGCTCAGATCGGTCACGAGTCCGACGGTGTGCGGCAGGTCGACGCACTCGGCGAAGGCGGCCCCGCCCTTGTAGTCGACCAGCAGGAATGTGAGCCGCTCCGGGCTCACGCGCGCGGCCAGGCTCATGATCCAGGTCTGCAGGAACTCCGATTTCCCGGCGCCCGTGGTGCCGCCCACGAGCGCGTGCGGTCCGTGGGTGCGGAGGTCGATGGCGGCCGGACCCTCCGGCCCCTGCCCGACGACCGCGGTGAGCGCGACCGGCTCGCGTTCGGCGCCCGGCGTCCACTGCGCCATGAGCGTGCCCGATGCCGCCCACGCCTGCACGATCG
>NZ_JAIVPF010000094.1:0-66111 GCF_053528595.1 Leucobacter sp.
CGGGGGGTCAGTGGCGTCCGGTGACCACATCGGCGAGATGCGCGATCGGGGACGTCTTCACCCGACCCGCAAGCTCCGCCCGATCCGCGATCCCGTACGCCGCATACAGGCCCTTCGTCGCGATCCACCTGAGGGGTTCGGGCTCCCACTTGCGCACCCGATGATTCACCCACGGCAACCCCACGATCTCCGAATCATTCCCCAGGATCAGATCCGCGATCGTGCGCCCCGCAAGATTCGTCGACGTCACCCCCGTACCGACATACCCGCCACCCCACGCGATCCCCGTCCCCCGATCCAGACCCACCGTCGCCGCCCAATCCCGGGGCACACCCAACACCCCCGACCACACATGATCGACCGCGGCGCCCCGCGTGACAGGGAAGAAACGATGCAGGATCTCACTCAGCGTCTCCACCGTCACCGGCGGCGTCTCACCATCCGTATCCGTCCGGGACCCGTACTTGTACGGCACGCCGCGCCCACCGATCGCGATGCGATCATCGGCGGTGCGCTGCGCATACATGTACACGTGCGCGAAATCACCCAGCACCTCCCCCTGACCCCAGTGCAACTCATCCCACACCGACTGCGGCAACGGCTCCGTCGCGATCAGCGACGAGTTCATCGGCAGCCACAACCGCTTCAACCCCTTCAAGCCCGCCGTGAACCCCTCCGTCGCACGCACCACATACTCCGCCGACACCGTACCGTGCGTGGTGCGCAACCGGTGCGGCTCGATCTCCACCACCCGGGTGCGCTCATAGAGCTTCACACCCAGCCGCTCGACCGCATCCGCGAGCCCCGCCACGAGCTTCGCCGGCTGGATCCGCGCCGCATGCGGATGCCACACCGCCGCCCGCGTCCCCGCCACATTGATCTTCGCCGTGGCTTCGTCGGCCTCCAGCAACTCGAGATCCGTATACCGCCACGACTGCTCCTCCGCCGCGAACGCCCGGATCCGCGCCTCCTGCGCCGGGGTGTAGGCGACGTTGAACTCGCCGCCCTTCTTGATATCGGCGTCGATCCCCTCGGCCGCAGCCACCCGGATCACCTCGTCCACCGTCTCGTTCATCGCCCGCTGGAACCGCTCCGCCGCATCCCGCCCATGCGTCGGCACATACTGGGCCCGGCCACCCGTCATCGCCGACGTCAACCAACCCCCGTTCCGCCCCGACGCCCCATACCCCGCATGCCGCTGCTCCACCACCACCACATCCAGCTCCGGCCGGGCCCGCTTCAAGTAGTACGCCGCCCACAACCCCGTATACCCCGCCCCCACGATCGCAACATCCGCCGTGACGTTCCCCGGCAACTCCGGACGCAGCCTCGGCCCCCCGACCCGCTGCCACCAATGAGACACATTGCCGTTAATCATCTTCGATTCCTCCGCCTCATCGAGCCTCACGCTCAACGATACCGATTTCGTGACTGCATATGGGAAAGTGCGACTGATTCAGCATGCCGCGTGCCAGAAGAGCGGCGATTCCGGCAGCTGGTCGCCACCCGGATCGACCTCCGATCTCGACCCGTGACCCCGCGGTTCCGACACTTCGACTCGGCTCCACCCCGCTCGGTGCGGCGCTCGCTGCGCGGTCGCTGCGCGAGGAGCGAAGCGACGAGTCGGAGTGCGCTCGACCGGCGGGATCCGTTTGCGCTCGCTCAACCGGCGGAGCCGCCCACTCGCTCGAGTCGCTCGGGCCCGAGCTCGACCGCGAGCTCGGCGAAGCGCTCGTCGAGGCCCAGGGTCTGATCCGGCACGTAGGCCAGCGGGTCGGCGGTCTCCTCGCCGGAGCCGAGCAGGCCCTCGACCGTGGCGAGCAGGCAGTACGGCGCGTAGGACGGGTTGTACCCGCCCTCCTGCACGAGGATCGCGCGCCCGCCGGTGTGCCGCTCGGCGAGCTCGCGCACACGCCGGCCGATACCCCGGAACCCCGGCATCGAGACGTTGTGCCGGCCGTTCGGGTCGTAGGCGCTCGCGTCCTGGCCGCTCGCGCACACGATCATGCCGGGATCGAAGCGCTCGGCGAGTGGCGCGATGACCTCGTCGAACGCCCGCAGATAGGCCGTGTTGCCCGCCCCGAGCGGCAGCGGAACATTCTGGTTGAAGCCGGTGCCGCGCCCCGCGCCCCGCTCCTCGAGCCGGCCGGTCTGCGGGTGGCTGGGTCCCCAGGCGCCGTGGTCCATGTGCAGGCTCACGGTGAGCACGTCGTCGCGCTCGTAGAAGATGTCCTGCGTGCCGTTGCCGTGATGCACGTCCCAGTCGATCACCAGCACGCGGTCGATCTCGGCTCGTCTCGCGGCGTCGGCCGCGAGCGCCGCTCCGTTGAAGAAGCAGTAGCCGTCGGCCTGCGCCCGCTGGGCGTGATGGCCGGGCGGGCGGGTCAGCGCGTAGGCCATCGGGGCACGGCCCGACAGCACCGACTCGGCCGCGGCGAGCGCCGTTCCGGCCGCGGCGAGCAGGGGCTCGTACGACCCGGCGGCCAGCCGGGTCGTACCGGTCACCCATCCCCCGCCCCGCTCGGCCGCGCGGCGCACCTCGGCGATGTAGTCGGCCTCGTGCACCCGCTCCAGCTCGTCCTCGCCCGCGAGCCGCCCGGGGGCGAAGCGCACGGAGTCGGCGACGGGCCCGCGCTCGAGGATGTCGTGCATGCGCTCGATCCGCAGCCGCCCCTCGGTGTGCGGCTCATTCACCGCGAACCAGGGGCTCGGCGACGTCTCGTGCAGCGCGCTGCCGGTGTCGTGGTCGAGCACCCGCGCGTCGAAGTGGATGGGCATCGCCTCGGTCGACGTCATCCGCGGCTCCTCTCCGGCCTCGTCGGCCTCATCGGCTGCCCCGTGCTCATTCCTGGGCCGGGGTCATGTTGTAGACGAAGAAGGCGGGCTCATCGCCGACGTTCTCCAGGTGATAGGTCCAGCCGGGTGCGAGATAGACGGTGTCGTTCGGCCCGAGCTCGAAGACGCCCTCGTCCCAGGTCAGGCGCAGTCGGCCCCGAACGATGAAGTAGGTCTCGTCCACGGGACCGTACCAGTGCTCGGCCTCCTCGGGATCGAAGATCTCCCGGCTCGACCAGCGGTTGGTCTGCTCACCGGGGTCCATCCAGCAGACGCCCTGGGTCAGCTCGCTCTGGTGATCGCGCCGGGTGATGACGCGGTTGATGCGCACCCTCGTCGGGGCGGTCGCCGCGTCGACGGGCGTCAGCTCCTCGAGCTTGACGTGGACGGGGCGAGGGTTGCGGTCCATGGATTCCTCGTTTCGGTTGCTTCGCTGCGGATGGGGAAGATCGCGGTGTCGGCGGTCGCCCAGCTCAGGCGCACGCCGGCGCCGATGCCGGGGCTCGGCTGCTCGGTGCCCGAGCGCACGATCACCGGACCGTCGTCGGTCGTGATCTCGACGCGGCGCTGGGCCCCGAGGTAGGTGATGTCCCGGATGCGGCCGCCGATCCCGCACTCGCCCGGGGACTCGCCCGCGCCGTCACCGGAGGGTCCGCCGCCCGCGGCATCACCCGCGGCGCCGCCCGCGTCCGAGACGCGCAGCCGCTCGGGCCGCACGATCGCGACGGCGGAGCCGTCGGGCAGCCGTGGCGCCGGGATGCGCACGCCGGCGTCGCTGGTGAAGACCTCGCCGCGCACCTCGCCGGTCAGCGCGTTGGATTCGCCGATGAACCGTGCGACGAACAGGGTCGCCGGCCGCTCGTAGAGCTCCTCCGGCGTGCCGACCTGCTCGATCCGCCCCTCGTTGAAGACCGCGATCCGGTCGGAGAGCGTCAGCGCCTCCTCCTGATCGTGCGTCACGAACACCACGGTGATGCCGAGCTCGCGATGCAGACGGCGGAGCTCGATCTGCAGCCGCTCGCGCAGGGCCCGGTCGAGCGCGCCGAACGGCTCGTCCATGAGGAGCAGTCGGGGCTCGAAGACCAGCGCGCGGGCGAGGGCGACGCGCTGCTGCTGCCCGCCGCTGAGCTGGGCGGGCTTCGCGTTCGCCCGCGCCTGCAGCTCCACCAGCTCGAGCGCGGCGAGGGCCCGGCGGACCCGCTCGGCCTTGGCCACACCGCGCTGGCGCAGGGGGAACTCGACGTTCTCGCGCACCGAGAGGTGCGGGAAGAGCGAGTAGTTCTGGAAGACCATGCCGAGCCCGCGCTTGTGCGGCGGCACGGCGGTCATCTCGCGATCGTCGCAGACGACGCTGCCGCCGCTCGGCTCGGTGAAGCCGGCGATCATCGACAGCGTCGTCGTCTTGCCCGATCCGCTCGGTCCGAGCAGCGTGAGGAACTCGCCGGACGCGACTCTCAGGTCGACGTTCTCGACGGCGGCGGTGCCGGCGTAGCGCTTGACGAGGCCGCTGAGCCGCAGCTCAGCGCCCGGTACGGACGTCGCAGTCATGAGGGGTCTCCGAGTCGTTTCGCGGCACGTCGTTCCTGCACGACCTGCACGAGTCTGGGGATGAGGATGATGAGCGTCGAGAGCACCAGCAGCAGCGTCGAGGCGGCCGCGATGCTCGGATCGGTCTCGAGCGTGACCGAGCTGTACATCTGCACGGGCAGGGTGCGCAGCGTGGGCGACTGCAGGAAGTAGGCGACCACGACCTCGTCGAGGCTCGTCACGAAGGCGAAGATGAACCCGGTGACGATGCCCGGCATGAGGATCGGCAGCTGCACCTGGAGGAATCGCGCCGTCGGTCCGGCGCCGAGCACCGCCGCCGCGCGCACGAGCGTGTCGTCGAGACCGCGCAGCGCGGTGCCCACGGGGATCAGCACGAACGGCAGCGCGAGCGTGATGTGCGCGAGCACGATGCCGAGCGGCGATCCGGCGAGCCCCCAGCGCAGGTACATCCCGAAGATGGCGATCGCCGCGACGATACCCGGCACGAGGATCGGCAGCATCATCGTGATCTGCGCGGTCGCGGAGAACCGCGCGCGGAGCGACCGCAGCCCGAGCGCCGCGAGCGTGCCCAGCACGGTGGCCGCAACCCCGACGATGCACGCGATCCCGAGGCTCGTGCCGAGCGACCCGAGCCAGCGCTGATCGGTGAAGAAGTTCTCGTACCACTGCAGCGACCAGCCCTCGACGGGGAACGCGAAGCTGCGCTTGTCCGAGAACGACAGGGGGACCACGACGAGCGTGGGCGCGACGAGCAGCAGGGCCGCCACAGCCGCCCAGAGGCGGATCGGCAGGCGGATGCGGGTCCGTTCGTTCATCGCCGGTCACCTCCCGACACCATCTGCGAGATCCCCCGGCGCAGCGGGGCGACCGCGAGGATCACGACGCAGAAGAGGCCGAGTGTGGCCAGCAGCAGGATCCCCGAGAGGGCTCCGGCACCGGCGAAGTCGACGATCTTCTCGACGCGCTGCCCGATCACCTGGGCGATCATCGCCTCCTTGGGGCTGCCGATCAGCTGGGGCGTGATGTAGAAGCCGAGCGCCAGGATGAAGACCAGCGACGAAGCGGCGAAGACGCCGGGCAGCGACTGCGGCAGGTACACCTGCCAGAAGGCGCGGTACCGGTTCGCGCCGAGGCTCTGGGCCGCTGCGAGCTGACGGCGGTCGATCGATGCCAGCGCGGTGTAGAGCGTGAGGATCATGTACGGCAGCAGGATCTGCACGATGGCGAGGATCACACCCGCCGCCGTGCCGCGCAGGGTCACGTTCTCAGCTCCGAAGAAGGCGAGGATCGCCGAGACCGGGCCGTCGCGCTGCAGCAGGGAGATCCAGGCGAAGGTGCGGGCCATGAGCGAGGTCCAGAACGGCACGAGCACGAGCACCATGAGCAGCGTGCGCGCGGTGGGGCCGACGAGGGTCAGCAGGTAGGCGAACGGGTACCCGAGCGCGATGCACACGACCACGGTGATGCCCGCGGTGGCGAAGGTGCGGCCGAGCACCCGCAGGGTGGTCGGATCGGCGAGCGCACTCGCGTACTGGCCGAGGCCGGGCTCCGGATCGGTGAAGGAGCGGACGATGATGACGCCGATGGGGAGCAGGAAGAAGAGCAGGACCACGGCGAGCGCCGGGGCTACGGCGATGCCGCCGAACAGGCGCGACTGACGCATGGGGCCTCCGAGGAGTCGGGTGGGGATCGGGTGGTACCGACCGGAGGGGCGAGCGCTCCCTCCGGTCGGCGCCGGGAGCCGGCGACCGGGTCAGCTGGTCGACCAGGCGGTCCACTCGGTCTCGGCCTCGGCCGAGTTGTCGGCCCACCACTGGACGTCCGTCACGATGGACTGGCTCTGCACGCTCTCGTCTGCCACGTTCCACTTCTGCTGCAGCTCGTCGAGCTGGGGCTCCGCCGAGAGCTCGGCGGGGGCGTAGGGCTGCAGCTCGGCGAAGCGCGCCTGCGGCTCGGCCTGCGCGGCGAATTCGATGAAGCTCTGGGCGTTCTCGAGATTCTTGCTGCCCTTGATGATGCTGAGGCTCGCCCAGGCCAGCAGGTTGTCCTCCCAGATGGGCGCGATCTTCGCGCCGTTGCTCTCGGCCTCGTAGCCGCGACCCGACCACGCGAGCCACATGTCGGCCGAGCCGTCCTCCATCGCCTGCTGCGATTCGGAGCTCGTGTTCCAGAACGTCAGCGAGTCCCGGATGGTGTCGAGCTTCGCGTAGGCGCGGTCGGTGTCGAGCGGATAGAGGTCCTCGGGCGCGACGCCGTCGGCGAGCAGCGCGAATTCGAGCGCGCCCGCGCCGGCCCAGCCCGGGATCATGCGCACGCCCGGGTACTTCTCCAGATCGAAGAAGTCGGCGGGTGTGGTCGGCGCATCGGCCCCGCTGTAGGTGTCGGTGTTGTAGATCATCATGGTCGAGTACTGCGCGATCGGGATCGAGCAGTCGGACCAGGTGCCCTCGGGGAAGTTCGAGGTGTCGATGTCGCTGAAGTCGAGCTCCTCGACCAGCGTGCCGCAGTTCGCCACCGGGAAGTAGGGCTCGGTGTCGGCCACGTCCCAGATCGTGTTGCCGGACTCGACCATCTGCTGGATCTTCGGGTAGGAGGTCGGGCCGTCGTTCTGCACGGTGACCCCGTGCTCCTCGGCCCACGGCGTGAGGAAGGCCTCGTTCTGTGCGTCCTGGTAGGCGCTGCCGTAACTCGCGAACACCAGCGTTCCGCCGCCGTCGCCGGGGGAATCGGAGGCGGTGCCGGAGGAGCATGCGGCGAGCGCAAGCGCGGCGACGGCTGCGACGGGCAGCAGCCTCAGGGTTGTCTTACTCATCTTCGGTTGACCCCTTCGTCAATACGATCGGATTATCATAATAACGCATTATTGTGTGACCGCAAGGGGCGTGCGATCCTGGACCTTAAGGTAGGACACACCGATCCCCCAGCGAACGGATCGCACCCGCACACCACCGAGGAGTCCGCGTGACCACCGCAACAGCACACACCGCCGGCCGGGGAGACACCGACCTCGCCACCCGGCGCCGAGCCGAGATCCTCTGCGGCACGATCAGGGTCATCGCTCGCGACGGCGTGGTGGCGGCCAAGCTCAAGGACATCGCACGCGAGTCCGGCGTGAGCCTCGGGCTCATCCAGCACTACTTCGATACGCGCGAGAACCTCATCGACGCCGCGTTCGGCGCGATGATGCAGGTGGTCTCGCGGGAGAGCGCGCAGCGGGTGCAGACCGTCGACGACCCGCTGCAGTTCATCTACGAGATGATCCGCCTCCACGTCTTCGGCACCGTCGCGTTCCCGGAGCGGTGGGGCTTCTGGAGCGAGCTCTGGGCGGCGTCGGGGCGCTCCGATCACCTCCGCGGGGTCGCCACGCAGGTGTACCGTCTGTGGGCCCATCCCCTCGAGGCCGCCCTGCGCCGCCTCGAGCAGCAGGGCCGGCTGCCGACCGGCGCCGACCCCAGAGGACTCACCATCGGCATGCTCGCCCTCATGGACGGCCTCTCCATCCGCACCCTGGCCGAACCCGACGTCTTCACCCAGGAGCTCATGCTCCGAGTGCTCAACGACTGGGCGACGACGCAGCTCGGCGTCGATCCCGCGGAGGCGGATCGCCTGCTCGGGGCCCTCGCCCGCGATGCCGTGGGCACCGAGCCCACCGCGCTCACACCCGAGGTGGTCGCGGACGCGCTGCTCGAGGAGGGCGTCGGCTCGTAGACGGCGGCGCCCGCTCCGACCCCCGCAGCGGCACTCGATCCGCACTCTCGACCTATTCCAATAATATGTTATTATCACCAACGGGGCCGCCCGGGCGGCCTCCTCAGCACCACATCATCAACGGAGATACTCAGAGGTGAGCATGCTCGATTCGACGATCACTCAATTCCTTGCCGAGCAGCAGGAGCGGATTTCGGGCACGGAGCCCCACATCGCCTTCTCCGACGAGGAGTACGCGGCGAGGCTCGAACGACTGCAGCGGGCCATGGCCGAGGACCGCATCGACACGCTGGTGCTCTCCTCCCCCGAGGCGCAGAACTGGCTCCACGGACTCGCGCTCCGCTGGTACAAGGCCAACGGCCCCCGCGACTGGCGCCCCCTCACCTGCACTGTCGTCCGCGTCGATGCGGGTTTCATCCTCTTCGAGGGCATCGAGCACACCGAGATGATCCGGCGCACCTCCGCCGCGCGAGACGTGCGGCTCCTCCCCCGCTACGAGCGCGACGGCATGCTGCGCTTCATCGTCGACGAGCTCAAGCGCGAGGGCTGGGTTCAGGGAGCGAACGTCGGCCTCGAGCTGTTCTCCGCGATCCCCAACCCCGCCGTCTCCAAGATGATGGAGGGGGCGCTCCTCGACGCCGGGGGCCGCGTGGTCGACGGCACCCTCACCTCGCGGCGGGTGCGGATGATCAAGTCCGCCGCCGAGATGGAGGCGATCAAGCGGGCCGCGGAGATCTGCGACGCCGGTCTCCTCCACCTCGCGGGGGTGCTGCGGCCGGGAATGACCGAGCTCGAGGCGCACGGCGAGCTGATCCGCGGCCTCTCGGCGGCCGGCGGCGAACCGGCCGGGCTGCACCAGGTCGCCTTCGTGGGCCTCGCGGCGCTCGGCGTGTACCACGAGATCTCCGGGCGGCGCGTGATCACCGAGGACGACTTCCTCGACGTCGATCCCTGCGGCGTCTACCGGCGCTACCACTCCAACCGCTCGCAGCTCTACGCGTTCAAGGAGCCGCCGAAGGGCGCGGTCGAACTGATGCGCGTGCTCACGGGCGCCTTCGACATCCTCACGGAGCGGGCACGGCCGGGAGTGCGGATCGGCGACGTCAACGCCGAGCTGTACGCCTACTACCGCGACGCAGGGGTCTTCGAGCTGAACTCCAGCGTCTGGATCGGCGGCTACGAGATGGGCATCGCATTCCCGCCCGATTGGGTCGGCGAGTGGAAGTTCACCGTGGTCGGAGGCGAGGACGACGACCGGGTCTTCGAGGCCGGAATGGTGGCGAATTTCGAGAGCATGTGCGGGATCGGCCTGCTCGACACCTTCGCGATCGAGGAGGACCGGACGAGCCTGCTCTCGAAGCTGCCGCACGAGATCATGGTCGTCGGCCAGTAGCCGGGACCCGCAGGGGTCGCGGCGCTGCGCCCGATCCCTGCGAGGGCGGCGGAGGAACAGGGCGTACACTGGACGCCGACGTCTCACGAGGACGCACGCAGTCAATGGCGCTGAGCCATCGACCACACCGACGGAGCGGCGGCCGGCGCACCGAACGCAACCGAAAGCCGCCCGTGTCATCACCAGCCGTATCCGCACCGACCGCCGCAGCGCCGCGCAACTCCCGTTCCCGGGTCGTCATCGCGAGCCTCGTCGGCACCACCATCGAGTTCTACGACTTCTACGTCTACGCCACCGCGGCGGTGCTCGTCTTCCCGCACCTCTTCTTCCCCACCGGCAATGAGACGACCGCGCTGCTCGCCTCCTTCGCCACGTTCGGCGCGGCCATGCTCGCCCGTCCCATCGGCGCGGTCTTCTTCGGCCACCTCGGCGACCGCCTCGGCCGCAAGACCACCCTCGTCGCGTCGCTCCTCACCATGGGCATCGCGACCTTCCTCATCGGCCTGCTGCCCACGCACGCGCAGATCGGCCCCTGGGCGGCCGTGCTGCTGCTGGTGATGCGCCTCGCGCAGGGATTCGCGATCGGCGGCGAGTGGTCGGGCGCCGCGCTCGTCGCCACCGAGAACGCGCCCCGCGGCAAGCGCGCCTGGTACGGCACCTTCCCGCAGCTGGGCGCGCCCATCGGCTTCATCATCGCCAACATGCTGTTCTTCGCGATCAACACGTCGCTCGCGGATCCGTCCCAGCCCGGCATCGCCTCGGAGGCCTTCCTCAGCTGGGGCTGGCGCATCCCCTTCCTGTTCTCGGCCGTCATGGTGATCATCGGCCTCTGGGTGCGGCTCAGGCTCGTCGAGTCGTCGGCGTTCGAGCGTACGAAGGAGCGGGGCCAGGTCACGCGCATGCCGCTCGTCACGGCCTTCCGCTTCCACTGGCGCGCGCTGATCCTCGGCACCTTCGCGATGCTCGCGACCTACGTGCTGTTCTATCTGATGACCTCCTACACGCTCACCCTCGGCACCCGTCCCGGCCTCGCGGCCGCGCAGCAGGCCGCCGACGCCGCGGGCACGCCGTTCGACGCCGACGCCTACGTTCCCGGGCTCGGCTACGCCTACAACGACTTCATCCTGATGCTCGTGTTCGGCGTCGTGTTCTTCGGCGTCTTCACGCTCGTATCGGGCCCCCTCGCCGACCGCTTCGGCCGCCGCCGCACGCTCATCGCGGTGACCGTGGCGATCGCGCTCTTCGGGTTCACGTTCGTGCCGTTGCTGGGCGGAGGCACGGCGCTCGTGATGTTCTTCCTGGCGCTCGGCTTCACCCTGATGGGCCTCACCTTCGGCCCCATGGGCGCCTTCCTGCCCGAGATGTTCCCCACGAACGTTCGCTACACCGGATCGGCGATCGCCTACAACGTGTCGTCCATCCTCGGCGCGGCCCTCGCCCCGATCATCGCCGTGTGGCTGTGGGGGCTCGCGGGCGGCAGCCCGATCTTCGTGGGCCTCTACCTCACGGGCGCGGCCGTGCTCACGCTCGTGGCGCTCATCCTGACGCCGGAGACGAAGGACGTCGACATCGAGGCGTAGGCGGGCGGGCGGGCGCCTCGCGGGCTGGGTTCCGCGGTGTCTTTCCGTCATCCTGCGCGAGCGGAGCGAGTCGCAGGATCCAATTGGCCTGTGGATCCTGCGACTTCGCGCAGGATGACGGAGGGACCGCGCATGCGCGTACGGTTTCGACTCGCTCCGCTCGCTCAACCGGCGGGGCGCTGTTACGTCGTGGACTCGCCGGCCTCGCCGGTGTCGACGAGCAGCACTCCGGAGGAGATGTCCCACATCATGGCGACCTCGTCGCCCCGATTGTGGATGCGCGCGTCCTGCCCCAGGCGCACGGCGCCCTCGCTGCTGTCGGGCAGCCGCACCGAGTAGCGGCGCGAGGCGCCGAGATACGTGACGTCGGTGATCGTGACCGGGATCGCGTTCTGGTTCTCGGACGGGGCGGTCGCCGCGGGTTCGAGGCGCAGGTTCTCGGGCCGGATGAGGATCGCGAGATCCTCGTGCCGGCTCTGCCCGTTCGCGACGATGCGGTGGCCCGCGACCTCGATCGCGGTCTGCCGCTCGCCGACCGGCGTGCCCTTGCCGAGCAGCACGGTGGACTCGCCGAGGAAGCGACCCACGAACAGCGTCTGGGGAGCCTCGTAGAGATCCTCGGCGGTGCCGACCTGCTCGATCCGGCCGTTGTTGAAGACCGCGATGCGGTCCGACATCGACAGTGCCTCCTCCTGGTCGTGCGTCACGTACACGAAGGTGGAGCCCACCTCGCGGTGGATGCGCTTGATCTCCCCCTGCAGCCACTCGCGCAGCTTCTTGTCGAGGGCGCCGAGCGGCTCGTCCATCAGCAGCACCCGCGGCTCGTAGACGAGGGCGCGGGCGAGGGCGACGCGCTGCTGCTGGCCGCCCGAGAGCTCGGAGGGATAGCGGTCGCCGTAGTCGCTCATGCGCACCATGCCGAGCGCCGCGGCGACCTGCTCCTTCTGCTGCGCCTTCGAGAACCTGCGGCGCTGCAGGGGGTAGGCGATGTTCTCGGCCACGGTCTTGTGCGGGAACAGCGCGTAGTTCTGGAACACCATGCCGATGTCGCGCTTGTGCGGCGGCAGCTTCGCCACGGGCTTGCCGTAGATGTGCAGGTGCCCCTCGGTGACGCCGGTGAACCCGGCGATCATGTTCAGGGTGGTCGTCTTCCCGGATCCCGAGGGGCCCAGAAAGGTCATGAACTCGCCCGGCTCGATCACGAGGTCGATCTCGTCGACCACGGCCTTGTCGCCGTAGCGCTTGGTCACCTGGCTCAGGCTGATCCCGGCCTCGCCGATCGCGTGGATCGCCGAGGTGTTCAGGCCTCCCTCGCGCAGTTCCTGCTCGTGCCCGTCGGGCACCGGGATGTCGTTGTGGGTCATAGCGTTCACGCTACCGGTCGCTTTCTCTTCCTCGTGGCGAACTGGGCGATGAGCATGACGATCACCGAGGTGAGCATCGTGATCACCGCGACCGCGGCCACCGTCGGGTCGTTGGTCTGCGTGACGCTGTTGAAGATCTTCACCGGCAGCGTCTGCAGTGTGGGGCTCTGGATGAACAGTGACAGGATCACCTCGTCGAACGAGGTGACGAAGGCGAACAGCGCGCCGGCGGTCACACCCGGCGCGATGAGCGGCAGGGTGATGCTGAAGAAGGTGCGCACCTTGCCGGCGCCGAGCGTCGCCGAGGCCTGCTCGAGCCGGGGATCCAGCCCCTGCAGCGACGCCATCACGTTCGTGACGACGAGCGGCATCGAGACGATCGTGTGCGCCAGCACGAAACCGGGCAGCGTGCCCAGCAGGTCCATGCGCAGGAACAGCGAGTACAGGCCCACGGCCAGCACGATGCCCGGCACGATCAGGGGCAGCAGGAAGTAGCCCTCGAGCAGCCCCTTGCCGCGGAACCGCACCTTCGACAGGCCGAGCGCGGCCAGCACGCCCACCGCGGTGGCCACGAGCATGGTGAGCAGCGCGACCTGCAGCGAGGAGAACAGCGCCTTCAGCCAGCTCGGGTCGGTGACGAAGTTCTCGTACCAGCGCGTCGAGAATCCCTTGGGCGGGAAGTTGAACGACGGCGCCTCGTTGAACGACATCGGCACGATCACCAGGGTCGGCACGATCAGCCACAGCACGATCAGCACCGAGAAGGCGCCCAGCAGACGTTTCGTGGTCATCAGCGATCCACCCCCGGGAACAGGCTGCCGTTCTTGTTGAAGCGCGAGACGACCACCAGGATCAGGATCGTGCACACCAGCAGGAAGACGCCGAGCGCCGTGCCCTGGCCCCACATCAGGAAGACGCTGATCTGCTGCTGGATCAGCGCGGAGATCATGATCTCCTTCGAGGACCCCAGCAGCGCGGGGATGATGTAGAAGCCCAGGCCCAGGATGAACACCGTCACGCCGCCCGAGAAGATCCCGGGCCGCGACAGCGGCAGGTAGACCGTGAAGAACGCGGTCACCGGGTTCGCGCCGAGGTTCGAAGCCGCCGGCAGCAGTCGCTTGTCGATCTTCGCCATCGACGAGTACAGCGGCAGCACCATGAACGGCAGCAGCACCTGGCTCATGCCGAGGGCCACGCCGAAGGTGGTGCGGATCAGCGGGATCGGGCCGATCCCGAACCACGCCGCCAGCAGCCCGTTGATGGGACCGGTGTCCTGCAGCAGCACCATCCAGGCGAGGGTGCGCACGAGGATCGACGTCCACAGCGGCATCATGATGAACAGCTGCATGATGTTGCGGGTGCGGTCGGAGACGATCGTCATGAGGTAGGCGTACGGATACGCCAGCACCAGGCAGACGATCGTGACGAGGATCGCGGTGCCGAAGGTGCGGATCACGACGTTCAGGTTCGCCTCGGTGGTGAACAGCCAGACGTAGTTCTGCAGGCCCGGCTCCGGGTCGGTCACCGACCGGATGAAGACGTCGATGAGCGGCGCCAGGAAGAACAGCGAGACGATCACGAACGCCGGGATCAGCAGCAGGAACGGGCGCCAGTTCTTCGGCCCCCGCCGCTTCGGATTCCCGGCGTCCGCACCGGGGACGCCGGCGCTCTGCGCGGCGACGCCCCCGGTGACGGTGTTGTCGGTCATGGCGATCAGTTACCGGTCGCCCATCCGGCCCACGCCGCGGCGAGCGCGTCGTAGTTGTCGACCCAGAAATCGACGTTGGGCGCGACCCCCGTGTCCAGGTGCTCGGTGGTCATCCACTCGGTGAGCAGTTCGTCCATCTCCGGCTTCGCGTCGACGTTCACCCCGCCGTAGGAGGTGAGCTCGGTCATCTTGGCCTGCTGCTCGGCGCCGATGGAGTAGTTGACCGCCGCGAAGGCCGCCTGCTTGTCCTTGACGCCCTTCGGGATGCCGTTCGAGTCGACCATGATCATCCACTCGTCCCACATCGGGGCGACGGGCGCCCCGGCATTGGCGGCGCCGTATCCGCGGCCCGACCAGACGAGGCCCATCACGGCCTCGCCCGCCTCGAGCTGCTGCTGGGCCTGGGCGCCCGTGGTCCAGCCGATCACGTCGTCGCCCAGATCGCGGTACATGTCGAAGGCGCCGTCGATGTCCTCCGGCGTGATGCTCTTCACGTCCTTGCCCTGCGCCACGAGGGCGAACTCGACGGTCTGCGGATCGACGTAGGTCGACTGGCTGACGGTGCGCTTGCCCGGGAACTTCTCCGTGTCGAAGAAGTCCGCCGCGCTCGTGGGCGGGTTGTCGCCGAACTTGTCGGTGTTGTACACGACGACGAGGCCGTAGAGGATCTGCGGCACCATGCACTTGTCGGTGATGGTGCCCTCGGGGATCTTCGACGTGTCGATCTGGTCGTAGTCGTACTCCTCGTAGAGGGTGCCGCAGCCGCGGGCGGTGTCGAACTGCGTGGTGTTGACGATGTCCCAGCTGACGTTGCCGCTGTCGACCATCGCCTTGAGCTTGCCCGCGTCGAACGCGTCCTGGTTGAAGGTGGCGCCCGAGGCCTCGGCGAACGGGTTCCAGAGCGCCTCGGTCTGCCCGTCCTGGAAGACGCCGCCCGATCCGGCGAAGGTGAGGGTCGTGCCCGCGAGGGCGCCCTCCTTGATCTCACCGGCGACCGGCGTTCCCAGGTCGCGCTCCGGGGCCGGCTCGTCGTCGCCGCCTCCGCCGCTGCAGCCCACCAGCGTGAGCGCGAGCGCCGCAGAGCCCGCGAGGAGCGCGAGCCCCCGGCGGGTCTTGGGGTTCTTCAGAGTGGACATGTGTTTCCTCACCTCATCGTGATCGTGGTTCCCGCGAGCGCCGCATCCGAGGCTTTCGAACGGCCCCTGCTCGCCCGGCGGGTGCCACCGAAGCTACCAGCGCCCACCCTCGCCCGGCGGCCCTCCGTTACCCCTTCGTTACCGCTCGCGACATCTTTCATAGATTCGTACATCCCCCCGGCAGACGGTGGTACGAACATAAGGATTCGGCCGATCAGCCCGATTTCCGATCCCTCGATCGCGGCGCGATCCCTACCATGGAACAGGCATCGCAAGCAGTTCGAGGAGGAACGCGCATGGACATCGTCGTCGTCGGGGCCGGGCTCGCCGGACTCACCGCAGCGTGGGAGCTCGGCAGGACCGGGCACCGCTGCACCGTGCTCGAAGCACGGGATCGCGTCGGCGGACGCACCTGGTCGGAGCGGCTGGGCAACGGCGAGGTGACCGAGCGCGGCGGCGAGTACGTCTTCCCGACGGAGTTCCCGATCCGGCGGCTCGCGGCCGAGGTCGGAGTGCCGATCATGTCGCACAACGTGCGGTACGGCCGCCGCACGGTGAACGGGCGGGTCATCTCGTTCGACGAGCTCGCGCAGACGGGCGACCGCGTGCGCGCGACGCTGGCGCAGATGCTCGCCGACGGCGAGACCGGCGTCTCGCTCGAGCGCGCCTTCGCCGAGGCGCTCGGCGCCGACTACCGTCTCGACCCGGTCTACCGCCGCACCACCACGTCGGCCGCCGCGGATCCCGCCCTCGTGAGCGCGGAGGCGGTGCTGCTGCACGAGTCGTCGACGGTGGACGGGTACATCGAGGACGGGGGCCGCTTCGTCGGCGGCAACCAGGCGCTCGCGATCGAGCTGGCGCGCCGGCTCGGCGACCGCGTGCGCCTGGAGCATCCCGTCTCGGGTGTGGAGCAGACGGCGACGGGGGTGCAGGTGCTGCTGCGCGACGGCTCCCGGATCGACGCCGATGCCGCCGTGGTGGCGGTGCCGCTCCCGATCCTGCGCGATCTCGAACTGGACTTCGCGCTGCCGGAGGCGCAGCGGCTCGCGCTCGACCACCGCTTCATGGGCGTCGCCGCGAAGCTCGGCGTGCCCCTCAGCCGCGTCGACGACGACATCGCGCTGCAGAACCCCGACCACACCTGGTGGTCGTGGCGCTCGCTCTCGATCGACGGCGAGCACCGCATCGGCGCGCTCTCCTCCTTCGCGGGCGGGCCGTTCGCCCTCGACGCCCTGGGCGTGACCGAGGGCCCCGACGGCTGGGTGCGGGCGCTGCGGCGGATGCGTCCCGAGCTGGAGATCGACGGCGAGGTGCTGCTCACGACGTGGGCGGACGACCCCTGGACCCGCGGAGCCTACACCGCGGCGGGCCTCGACTGGACCGCTGCGGACGCCGCGGCCTTCGACCGCCCGGCGGGCCGCGTGGCGATCGCCGGCGAGCACACCGGTCTCGCGCAGTCGCTGTCGGGGGCCGTCGCCTCAGGGTACCGCGCGGCCGCGGCGCTCGCGAACGAGATCCCCTCATGAGCCGCGACGTCCGATCTATCCTGGACACATGACCTTCACCGTCAGGTCACTTCTCAACCTGCCCGCGGTGAGCACGATCTCGCTGACTCCGGGCGTCGGAGAAGACCGTGCGATCACCTGGGCGCACGTCTGCGAGCTGCCCGAGCCGTGGCAGTGGCTGGGACGCGGCGCGCTGGTGATGACGACGGGCATCGGGCTGCCGGCCACCACGGACGAGCAGTGCGCCTATCTCGCCGGCATGCACGCGGCCGGGATCGCGGCCCTGGCGGTCGATGCGACCCTGCCCGAGACGCCGCTGACGGAGCCCGCGCTCGCCTACGCCGCGCACATCGGCTTCCCGGTGCTCCAGACCGCGCACGAGGTGCCCTTCGTCTCGCTCGCCATGGCGGTCGCCGAGGCCGTGCAGTCGGAGCGCACCGCGCGCGTGGTGCAGGCGGAGCAGCTGCACGGATCGCTGCTGCTCGCGGAGCTGTGCGGCGGATCGGTGCCGTCCGAGCCCGCGGCGCGGCTCGTGGCGACCTACGACGTCGAGCCGCCCTATCTGCTGGCGGTGACCGAGAACGACGACGTGCGCGCAGCCCTCGACCAGGTGCACACGGCTTTCGCCACCCATCGGGTGCCGGCGCTCGCGACCATCAAGGGCGGCCAGGTGCTGATCCTCACCGAGGCCGGCGAGCGGGTGGACCGGGTGCTGGAGTCCCTGACCGGCGAGACCGCGCGGATCGGCGTGAGCGCGCACTTCCACCAGCTGGAGGATCTGCCGACGGCGCTCCGGCAGGCGCGGAGCGCGCTGATCCGGAATCACCAGTCCGGCCGCGTGCTGCGCTTCGAGGAGAACACGACCGCCTCGCTCTTCCTCCCCAACGACGCCGACCAGCTCCGGGGCATCGCGCGCCAGGTGCTCGGCCCGCTGCGCACCTACGACGCGCAGCGGGGCACCTCGCTCACGCAGACGCTGCGGGTGTTCCTCGAGGAGAATCGCAGCTGGGTGCGCGCCGCCGAGCGGCTCTACGTGCACCGGCAGACGCTCATCGCCCGCGTCTCGCGCATCGAGAAGATCATCGACCGCGACCTGTCGTCGATCGAGGACACCGCGGAGTGCTGGCTCGCGGTGCAGGCGGCCATCGGCTGCGGCGATCTCGAGCCGAACGACGTCGCGCCGGGCGCGCCGGGGAGGGACGAGGTCTAGGCGCGTCCCGGGCGCAGCGTCCGCGCGATCAGCGCGGGCAGGAGCAGCGCTGCGCCTCGGCGACGCCGGCGAGCGCCTCCTCGATGTGCAGTCCGCAACCCGCCCAGGTGGTCTTGCCGCAGTCGGAGCAGCGGACGGGAGAGCACATGTCGGGGTCCTTTCGACGGGGATCGCTGGAGAGGTCTCGGGAGCGGCCCCGTCTGCGCGATCCTCGGCGGCGCGGGAACCTCCTGCTGCAGGCAGTTTACTCCGCGGCGTCTGGGAGGACGAGCGGCGCGGGAGCGGCACATCCGTACCTGGCACGCGGACCCGAGCTCGGGTGGTAGCTTGAGAACACTCCGGCGCAGGCCGGGGGGGAGGGAGCGACAGCGATGAGACTGCCCGGTACGGGGACGTCGCCTGCGGGCGACGCGGGTTCGACGGCACCGCTGGAGGACGAGCACGAGCGGATCATCGCTCGCGCCGGCGAGTGGGCCGCGCAGGATATCGATCCCGAGACCCGCGCGGAGGCGCGACGGCTCATCGCGGGCGCCCGCGACGGACGGGACGAGGCGATCGCGGAGCTCGAGGACGCCTTCGGCGGACGTCTCGCGTTCGGAACGGCGGGCCTGCGCGGACGGCTGGGAGCCGGGCCGCGGCGCATGAACCGCGTCGTCGTCTCGCAGACCAGCGCGGGCTTCGCGGCCTATCTCCTCGAGCGCGCGGCGCAGCACGCCACCGACGATCCGCCCTCGATCGTCATCGGCTACGACGGCCGGGTCAACTCCGACGTCTTCGCCCGCGACACCGCCGAGGTCATGGCCGGCGCCGGCGTGCGCGTGTTCCTGCTGCCCGAGCCCGGGCCCACCCCGCTCACCGCCTTCGCGGTGCGCCACCTCGGCGTCTCGGCCGGGGTCATGATCACCGCGAGCCACAACCCGCCGCGCGACAACGGCTACAAGGTGTACCTGGGCGACGCCGACGCGGGTTCGCAGATCGTGCCGCCGGCCGACGGCGAGATCGCTGCGCACATCGACGCCGTCGCCGCGATCCCGGTCGCCGGGATCCCCCGCTCGACCGATTACACGGTGCTGGGCCCCGGAGTCGTCACCGCCTACGTCGCGGAGACCGCGGCGGCCGTGCTCGCGGGCCTGCCCCAGCGCCCGGACTCCCCCGGCACCGCGATCGGCGCCGACACCCCGCTCACCGTCGTCTACACGGCCATGCACGGCGTGGGCTCGGAGATCGCGCGCCGGGTCTTCGCCGCCGCCGGCCTGCCGCGGGTCATCCCGGTGAAGCAGCAGGATCGCCCCGACGGCGCCTTCCCCACCGTGTCGTTCCCCAACCCGGAGGAGCCGGGGGCGCTGGATCTCGCCTTCCGCGCGGCGCGCGAGGCCGACGCGGACCTGGTCGTCGCGCACGACCCCGACGCGGACCGTCTGGCCATCGCGCTGCCCCACCGCGGAGAGGGCTCCGGGTTCCGCCGCCTCACGGGCAACGAGCTGGGTCTGCTGCTCGGCTGGCGCGCCGCCGAGCGCGCCCGGGCCGCGGCGGCCCTGTCGGGATCGCGACCGTCGGGCTCCCTCGCCTGCACCATCGTCTCGTCGCCCGCCCTCCGCGCGGTCGCCCGCGACTACGGCCTGGACTACGCCGAGACGCTCTCGGGGTTCAAGTGGGTCTCGCGGGTGCCGCGGCTGATCTTCGGCTTCGAGGAGGCCCTCGGCTACCTCACCCACCCCGACATCGTGCGCGACAAGGACGGGATCTCGGCGAGCGCCGACGCCATCGCGATGGTGCGCGAGCTGGCCTCGGAGAACCGTACGGTGTGGGATCTGCTCGACGAGGCGAGCGAACGCTTCGGACACTTCGCGAGCGCGCAGGTGACGCTGCGCCTGGAGTCGATGCCCGCGGCCTCCTCGCTCGCGGCGCGCGTGCGCCGGGACCCGCCGCGGGAGTTCGGCGATGTCCGTGTGGCGGAGACGCGGGACCTGCTCGCGCCGCACGCGGCGGCGGTGCCGGCCGACGTGCTGCGCTACGACCTCGAGGACGGATCGCGCGTCATGATCCGCCCCAGCGGCACCGAGCCCAAGCTGAAGGTGTACCTCGACACCTTCAGCGACGAGGGATCCGCGAAGAGGCGCCGCAAGGCCGCGGAGCGCTCGCTCCGCGCGCTGGAGGCCGGCGTGCGGGCGTATCTGGGGGGCCTGCAGGAGAGCACGGCCGACGACGCGCACCCGTCCCCGGGTCTCGCGGAGACCCCGGAATCATGATCGAGCGCTGGACCCGGGAGCACGCGGCCGCGTGGCTGCGGCGCCCGAGTACGGCCGACGACAAGTACCGGCGCGGCGTGCTGGGCATGCGCACCGGCACCCTCCGATACCCCGGCGCAGCCGTGCTCGGGGTCTCGGCGGCCTGGCGCACCGGAGCCGGGCTGCTCCGCTACGTGCCGCCGCTCGAGCACGGCCCCGCCCCGCTCGGGCTGCCGCACCCCGCCGCTGCGGTGCTCGCGGCGCGCCCCGAGACCGTCTTCGGCGAGGCGGCCGGCCGGCCCTGCGACGCCTGGGTGATCGGTTCGGGCACCGATCCCGACGTGCGCTCGGCCGAGGAGCGCGAGGCGCTCCTGGAACTGCTGGGCGGACCGGCCCCGGCGGTGATCGACGCGGGCGCCCTCGGGCTCGCGGGCGAGGCGAACCGCGCCGGGAGCCGCCGGGCACCCGCGATCCTCACCCCGCACGCCGGGGAGTTCGAGCGTCTCTGGGAGGATGCGTTCCGCGAGCCGCTGCCGACCGGCTGGACCGCCCGCCCGCCCGCGGCGCACGGAGCGCCGGCCGCGGGTGCACCCGACGAGGCGGAGGCGGTCGACGGGTCCCGCGCGACCGCGCTCCGCTGCGGGGCCGCCCTGCGGCTGGCCGAACGGCTCGGGGCGGTGCTGCTGCTCAAGGGATCGGTGACGATCCTCGCCTCCCCCGCGGGGCGCTCGCTCAGCTGCGGGCCGGCCACTCCCTGGCTCGCGACGGCGGGGACCGGCGACGTGCTCGCGGGGATCCTCGGAGCGCTCGTCGCCGCACGCGCGGAGGAGGTGCGCGCGGACCCCGAGCTGCTCATCCCGATCGGCGCCACGGCCGCGCTGCTGCACGACGGAGCGGCGCGCACCGCCTCCGGCGACACCGACGCCTCCGGCGCCGGCGGACCCGTCGCCGCACTCGACATCGCCGAGGCGATCCCGGCCGCCTGGGCGGAGCTCGCCCGAGAATGAGGCCCGGCTCCTGAGCTGAGGGGTTACTGCAGGGGATCAGCTCAGGAGCCGGGCACTCTCATAACACGGGGAATCGCCCGGATCGTGACGCGCGTTTCGAAGAAAATTCGAAAATGCCGCCCCCAGGAAGCGAACAGCGGAAAAACAGTCGATACTAGAAGGAGGGGTTGAAGCGCGACGCACCGGCGTCGGCGGTCGGGGGTGTCCTTGCTGCGCGCATGCCGCGCGGCGACGGGTTTGGAGAGGACTCGGATGCCACGTTCGTCTTGGAGCGCGCCCTCGGATGAGGAGCTGCTGGATCGCTGCAGGAGCGGCGACTCGGACGCCTTCGCGGAGCTGTGGGAGCGGCACCGCCGCGCCGGCATCGTGGCGGCGCGCAACCTGGCGCCGCGGTTCAGCCCGGACGACCTCGTGTCGGAGGCCTACCTGCGGATCTTCGAGCTCACGCGCGACGGCCGCGGCCCGCGCGGCGCGTTCCGCCCGTACCTCTACCAGGTGATCCGCTCGATCGCCGCGGATTGGTGGCGGCTGCCCGAGTACACGACCGAGGCGCTCGACGAGATCCCGGCCCTCACCGAGGCCGGCCCCTGGGAGGACGGCGCGTTCGACCTGAATGCGGCCTCGCAGGCGTTCTCGACCCTCACCGAGCGCTGGCAGGCGGTGCTGTGGTACACGGAGGTCGAGGGCCTGCCTCCCCGGGAGGCGGCGAAGCTGCTCGGGATCTCGGCGAACGGCGTGTCTGCGCTGGCGGCCCGCGCCCGCGAGGCGCTGCAGTCGGCCTGGGTCGAGGCGCACGTCAACCGCGAGCTCGCCGCGGCCGCGTGCCGGTCCACGCTGCAGCACCTGCAGCGCTACCAGCGCGGGAAGCTCACCCGGGCGGCGAGCCGCGACGTGGCCGCCCACCTCGAGACCTGCGACTCCTGCTCGAAGGCCGCGGCCGAGTACTCGGCGCTCAACCGACAGCTCGCGCTCGTCATCGCCGGCGTGCTGCTCGGCGCCGGCCCCGCCCTCGCGCTCCTCGAGGGGCTCGGTCCCGTCGCGGCGGCCTCCGCAGCCGTCTCCTCCGCCGGAGCGACGAGCACGGGCACCGGAGCGGCCGGCACCGCCTCGGGCGGAACGGCGGCCGGGACGGCGGCGATCGGTGCGAGCGCGGGTCTGATCGCGGCGCCGGCCGTGCTGATCACCGCGGCGGTCGCCGCGGTGGCCATCGGCGGCACGGCGCTCCTCATGTCGGGAGTCCTCCGCTCGTCCGATCCGCTGCCGGCCGCCGAGGCCACGACGGTCTCCGCTCCCCCCGCGACCGCGGACCCCGCGGGCCCCGCGGACGCCGATACCGGGAAGGCCTCCCCGGTGCGGTCGAAGCCGGATACGCAGTCGTCGCGCGAGGAGCCGGGAGCGGTCTCCGGCGCGAGCGCCTCCGCGTCCTCCGACGCGTCGGCCTCGGCACGCGCCGACGGGGATGCCGGAGGTTCGGGCGGCTCAGGCGGGTCAGGATCCGGCGGATCCGGATCCGGCTCGGGCGCCGACGGCCGGGCCGGCGGATCGAGCACCGCGGCTGCGGACGGCACCGCGAGCGGGAACAGCGGCTCGCGGGCGAACGCGAACAGCGGCGGAGATGCGCGCTCCGGCGCACGGGCCGACAGCGCCTCCGACGCGAACGGCGCGGATGCGGACAGCGGCTCCGGCAGCGGATCCGACAGCAGTGCGAGTGCGAACGCGTCCGGCGGTGCCGACGCGGACGGCGCAGACGCCGACGCGGACGGTGCCGACGCAGACGGCGCCGACGCGACGGGCGACAGCGACGCCTCCGGCGGTGAGACGCCGGCGTTCCTCTTCGACTCCGGCTGCTGGACGCGCCAGGGGGATGCGGCGCACTACTACATCTGGGGCAGGACCTCGGAGCCCGGCACCGTCCGCGCACGGGTGACGCAGGCGCCGCAGGCCCCCGTCCTCCTGCCCGAGGCCATGGAGACCCAGCGCAAGAACTGGTGGTGGTCGAGCCACCCGCTGACCCCGTTCTCGCAGTGGGACGGCCTCGTCGACGGCGAGCTGCACGACGCGGTCGTCGAGATCCAGCTTTCCACGGCCGACGGCCGGCAGACCCCCTGGACGGCGATCGAGCCGAATGACGCCGACTGCCTGCCGTAGACACCCGATCTACCGGAGGCGCCCGATCTGCCGGAGGCGCCCGGTCTGCGGGGCGCGCCGGGCTCGATCGCCTAGTCCGCCGCCTCCCGGTCGGGCAACCCCTTCGTGCGGTCCATGCCGGTGGCGATCCACGCGGAGGTGAGCAGCAGCGTGCGGCAGATCAGGTTGAACCACAGCAGCAGGCCCACGAACACCGCGAACGAGGCGAGCAGCGGGTTGCTCGACGCGCCGCCGAGCAGCGCGTTGCCGAGCACCTTCAAGCCGAGCAGCGCGAGGCCTCCGAGGCT
Organism: Leucobacter sp.; assembly: GCF_053528595.1. NCBI lineage: Bacteria > Bacillati > Actinomycetota > Actinomycetes > Micrococcales > Microbacteriaceae > Leucobacter > Leucobacter sp. Next base: position 23,658 of record NZ_JAIVPF010000094.1, read on the forward strand.
GCAGCCGCGGATGAGCTTCCACCACGGCACGCGCACCTCCGCGAGGAAGCGGTGCATGGCGACGAGCACCAGGATGTCGAACACCAGCATCGCCCCGTAGCGCACCAGCGTGCCCAGCCAGCAGAGGAACCAGTTGTCGGGATCCGCGCCGATCCACGAGAACACGAGTTCGGTGAGGTTCGAGCTGAGGACGGTCAGCGCGGCGGATACGAGGATGGCCGCGAAGAAGCAGATCGCCAGTACGAAGTCGCGCAGTTTGAGCAGCACCGCGTTGCGGTACTGCTTCACCTCGAGGCCGAAGATGATGCGGATCGAGCGGCGGGTGCCGGTGAACCAGTTGAGGGCCACCCACAGCAGCGAGACGCCCGCCACCACACTCGTCCAGTCGAGCGCCCGGGCCTCCAGCAGTGTGCCGAGCGGCACGGCGCCCGTCCCGTTCTCCCCGAGCAGCCCCGGCACGAAGGTGTTGATCTGGGTCACGAGCGAGTCGAGCAGCTCGGGGCGGCCCCGCAGCACGATGCCGAAGATGCCGAAGCCCACCCAGAGTCCGGCGAAGACGGCGAACAGCGCCTGGTAGCTCATCCCCCCGGAGAGCACGCTGCCCCCCACATCGGTGAAGTGCGAGAAGGTGCGCCACGGGCGCAGTCGCTGCACCCAGGCCCAGCGCTGCTTGCCCTCCGACACCAGCTCCGAAACGCGCGACGCCCCGGATCCCTCATCCGCGCGGGGCGGTGAGGGATCACGGGGCGTCGTCATGTGCCCATGCTAGCGGGCACCGGGTCGGCCGGAACGCGCGTCAGGCGGTCCTGCCGGTGCGGATCGCGGCCTTCACCTCGGCGATCGCCTTCGTCACCTGGATGCCGCGCGGGCACGCGTCGGTGCAGTTGAAGGTGGTGCGGCAGCGCCACACGCCCTCGGTGTCGTTGAGGATGTCGAGGCGCACCTGCGCGTTCTCATCGCGCGAGTCGAAGATGAAGCGGTGTGCGTTGACGATCGCGGCGGGGCCGAAGTACTGCCCGTCGGTCCAGAACACGGGGCACGAGGTGGTGCACGCCGCGCACAGGATGCACTTCGTGGTGTCGTCGAAGCGCTCGCGGTCCTCGATCGACTGGATGCGCTCCTTGCCGGGCTCCGGGGCGGTGTTCGAGACGAGGAACGGCTGCACCTCGCGGTAGGCCGCGAAGAAGGGCTCCATGTCGACGATCAGGTCCTTCTCGAGGGGCAGGCCCTTGATGGCCTCGACGTAGATCGGCTTCGAGATGTCGAGGTCCTTGATCAGCGTCTTGCAGGCCAGGCGGTTGCGCCCGTTGATCCGCATCGCGTCGGATCCGCAGATGCCGTGCGCGCAGGAGCGGCGGAAGGCGAGCGATCCGTCCTGATCCCACTTGATGCGGTGCAGGGCGTCGAGGATGCGATCCGTCGGATACATCTCGACGTCGAAGTCCTCCCAGTAGGCGTCGCGCCCCGACTCGGGGTTGAATCGCCGGACGAGGAGGGTGACCGTGAACGGCTTCGGCGCCTCGGGGGCTTCCGTGACCGTCGCTTCAGCGGTTGCAGTGCTCATCGCCTAGTACTTCCTCTCCAGGGGCGGGTACCTCAACTCGCCCTGCTCGTTCTTCGTGACGACCACCGGCTTCCAGTCCAGGCGGATGTGGTCCTCGGGGTTCGGCGAGTGCGGGTCGCCCGAGAGGTACGCCATCGTGTGCTGCATGTACTGCTCGTCGTCGCGCTGCGGGTAGTCGTCGCGCATGTGGCCGCCGCGGCTCTCGCGGCGGTTGCGGGCCGTGTAGGTGAGCACCTCGGCGAGGTCGAGCAGGAAGCCGAGCTCGATCGCCTCGAGCAGGTCGGTGTTGTAGCGCTTGCCGCGGTCCTGCACACCCACGTTCATGTAGCGCACGCGCAGATCGTGGATCACCCCGAGCACCTCGGTCAGCGACTCCTCCGTGCGGAACACCTGGGCCCCGCGGTCCATCGCCTCCTGCAGCTCGCGGCGCAGATCGGCGATGCGCTCGGTGCCGCTGCCGGTGCGGAAGCCGTCGACCAGCTCGCGGACCTCCTTGGCGGGATCCTCGGGCAGCGGCACGAACTCGGCGCGGTTCGCGTAGTCCGCGGCGTTGTTACCGCTGCGCTTGCCGAACACGTTGATGTCGAGCAGCGAGTTGGTGCCGAGGCGGTTGGAGCCGTGCACGGAGACGCAGGCGCACTCGCCGGCGGCGTAGAGGCCCGGGACGACCGTGGTGTTGTCGCTCAGCACCTCGGCGTCGTTGTTCGTGGGGATGCCGCCCATCGCGTAGTGCGCCGTGGGGAACACGGGCACCGGCTCGGTGACGGGATCGACGCCCAGGTAGGTGCGGGCGAACTCGGTGATGTCGGGCAGCTTGGTCTCGAGCACCTCGGCGCCCAGGTGGGTGCAGTCGAGGTAGACGTAGTCCTTGTGCGGGCCGGCGCCGCGGCCGTCGAGCACCTCCTGCACCATCGAGCGGGCCACGATGTCGCGGGGCGCCAGGTCCTTGATGGTGGGGGCGTAGCGCTCCATGAAGCGCTCGCCCGAGGCGTTGCGCAGGATCGCACCCTCGCCGCGCGCGCCCTCGGTGAGCAGGATGCCGAGGCCGGCGAGGCCGGTCGGGTGGAACTGGTAGAACTCCATGTCCTCGAGCGGCAGGCCCTTGCGCCAGATGATCCCGACGCCGTCGCCCGTGAGCGTGTGCGCGTTCGAGGTGGTCTTGAAGATCTTGCCGAAGCCGCCCGTGGCGAAGACGATCGACTTGGCCTGGAAGACGTGCAGATCGCCGGTGGCCAGCTCGTAGGCGACCACACCCGAGGGGCGCTTCTTTCCGTCGGTCTCGGTCATGACGAGATCGAGCACGTAGTACTCGTTGAAGAAGTTGACGCCGAGCTTCACGCAGTTCTGGAAGAGCGTCTGCAGGATCATGTGCCCGGTGCGGTCGGCCGCGTAGCACGCGCGGCGCACCGCCGCCTTGCCGTGGTCGCGGGTGTGGCCGCCGAAGCGCCGCTGGTCGATCTTGCCCTCGGGCGTGCGGTTGAACGGCAGGCCCATGTTCTCGAGGTCGATGACCGCGTCGATGGCCTCACGGGCGAGGATCTCTGCGGCGTCCTGGTCGACGAGGTAGTCGCCGCCCTTGACGGTGTCGAAGGTGTGCCACTCCCAGTTGTCCTCCTCGACGTTGGCGAGCGCCGCGGCCATGCCGCCCTGCGCCGCGCCCGTGTGCGATCGAGTGGGGTAGAGCTTGGTGATGACCGCCGTCTTGGCCTTGGGAGCGGCCTCGATCGCGGCGCGCATGCCCGCGCCGCCCGCTCCGACGATCACGACGTCGAACTGGTGGTAGATGACGCCGTCCTTGACGGTCACTTCCTCGCCCTGGTGGGTGTCTGTGGTCACGAGAGTCCTATTCTTCGGTTCGAAAAGTCTGCGATGCGCCCGGGCTGCCCGTTACGACGCGTTGCAGAAGGAGGCGACGAGCGAAGGATCGGCGCCGGCCGGGCACGGGTCGAGCGTGTAGATCACGAAGGTGCCGAGGAGGATCAGGAGGGCCGCCGAGAGGAACAGCAGCACCTTGAAGGTCTTCGCGAGGCCGGGGCGCTCGACGTAGTCGTTCACGATCGTGCGCATGCCGTTGGCGCCGTGGATGAGCGCCAGCCACAGCAGCAGCGTGTCCCAGATCTGCCAGAACGGGCTCGCGAGCTTGCCCGCCACGAACCCGAAGTTGATGGCGTGCACGCCGCCCTCGGTGAGCAGCAGGTTCGAGGCGAGGTGGCCGAACACGAGCACCAGGAGCAGCACGCCCGAGACGCGCATGTAGATCCAGCCCCACTTCTCCCAGTTGGTGCGCTTCTTCGCGGGGGTCTTCGAACGCGGGGCGTCAATCGTCATCGTCATGTCTCTGCTCTCCCTACGCTCAGTGCCCGAACACGTTCATCAGGTGACGCGGCAGGAAGCCGGCCATCGTGATGGCCCAGGCCGCGATCACGACCCAGAACATCACGCGCTGGTACTGCGCACCCTTGCGCCAGTAGTCGACGAGGATGATGCGGATGCCGTTGTAGGCGTGGAAGACGATCGCCGCGACCAGGGCGGCCTCGCCGAGGCCCATGATCGGGGTCTTGTAGGTGTGCATCACCGCGTTGTAGGCCTCGGGGCTGACGCGGATGAGCGCGGTGTCGAGCACGTGCACGAGCAGGAAGAAGAAGATGGCGACGCCCGTGATGCGGTGCAGCACCCAGGACCACATGCCCTCGTTGCCGCGATAGAGCGTACCGCCCGGGCGGCTCTTCTGCTTCGCCGCGGGTGCGACCTCTGCCGTTTGGGCTGACACGGGCTTCCTCCTTGGTCCTGCTTCGACGAGCACTGCTCCCCGGCTGACAACGCGGTCCCAGCGAACTCGAGTGCACTCCGCACAGGGCGTTGCTGGGAATCCGCCGCATCCATTATGGCACCATTCCACAGGCTCCTCGGCACGGCCGACCGGCCAGCGGAACGGCGGAATCATCAGATGATTCCGCGGGAGCGGCCGCGCCGACGGCTCGTCCGATGCGAGGTTCGTCGCGCTCCGCGCGGTCGCAGAATCCGGGGCACGCGGATCCCGCGACTCGCGAACCCGCGCAGGAGGACCGGACGAACGTCCCGCGAGCCCGCGCGGGACGAGCCGGGCGGGGACGTCCCCGAGCTCTCGCCGGACGCTGGGACCACCGACCCCGCCCGAGGCGTGCGGGCACCCGGCCCTCGCCCGCCTCCCGCCGGTAGTCTGTATCGCATGACTGAGGCCACCAGCAGCACGCCAGCCCTCGAGAGCTTCACCTGCGTCATCCCGGCGGGCGGCGTCGGCTCCCGGCTCTGGCCGCTCTCGCGGGCCAACGCCCCGAAGTTCCTGCTCGACCTCACCGGCTCGGGCGACTCCCTGCTGCGGGCCACCTGGGATCGCCTCTCCCCCATCGCGCCGGCCGAGCGCATCCTCGTGGTGACGGGGGTGTCCCACCGCGACTCCGTGGTCGAGCAGCTGCCCGAGCTGCTCTCCGAGAACCTCATCACCGAGAGCGAGCCCAAGGACTCCTCGGCCGCCATCGGGCTCGCCGCAGCACTGCTCGAGCTGCGCGACCCCGACGCGATCCTCGGGTCGTTCGCGGCCGACCACGTGATCCGCGGCGACGTGCTGTTCCAGCGCGCGGTGACCACGGCGGTGCAGGCCGCCGACCAGGGCTACATCGCGACGATCGGGATCCACCCTTCGCATCCGGCCACCGGTTTCGGCTACATCTCGTGCGGGAAGGCCCGCGGCGATCTGGCCCCCTTCGACGTCTACGACGTGACCGAGTTCGTCGAGAAGCCCGACGCCGCGCAGGCCGGCGAGTACCTGGCGCACGGCGGCTACCTCTGGAACGCGGGCATGTTCATCGCCCGCGCGACCGTGCTGCTCGATCAGATGGCGCTCGCCGAGCCCGAACTCGTGCGCTCGCTGCGCGAGATCGCCGCCACGTGGAACACGGAGCGCGGCGCCGAGGTGCGGGAGCGGCTGTGGCCGGCGCTGCCGAAGATCGCGATCGACTACACCGTGGCCGAGCCCGCCGCGGCCGCGGGCAAGATGGTGTGCGTCGCGGCCCACTTCGACTGGGACGACGTGGGCGACTTCGCCTCGGTGGCCAATCTGCTGACCCGCGGCCGGGGCAGCGACCTCGCCGTGCTCGGCGACGGGGCCCAGGTGCTCTCGGACGCGTCGAGCGGCATCGTGGTCTCCGAGAGCGACCGCCTCGTGGCGCTCGTGGGCGTCGAGGACGTGGTGGTGGTCGACACGGCCGACGTGCTGCTGGTCACGTCCAAGAGCCGCGCGCAGGACGTCAAGAACCTCGTGAACCGGATGAAGGTGACCGGGGGCGGCCACCTGCTCTGAGCCGCGACCCGCTCAGCGGCGCGACAGGAGCGAGGTCACCTGCAGCCGTCCGCTGTGGATCCACACGTCCGAGTACTCCACCGGCCGGTCGTCGTCGAGATAGGTGATCTGCTGCAGGTACTGGACCGGAGCGCCCTCGGCGAGCTCGAGCGCGACCGAGACGTCGGGGGCGGCCGCCTCCGCGCTGAACGTTCGCCGGGCCGAGGCGATCTTCAGGCTGTACATCTCCTCCAGCACCCCGAAGAGGCTGTGCGTCGCGAAGTCCTGCGCCTCGATCCCCGGGGCGATGTCGGCGCGGACGTAGTTGTGCAGCAGGGCGACGGGCCCCTGATCGGTGCTGCGCACGCGTGCGAGCCGCAGCACCCTGCCGCCCGGGCTCACCTCCAGCAGGGCCGCAACGGGCTTCGGCGGGTCGATGAGCTCGCAGGCGAGCACGGTCGTCTCGGTGACGATCCGCTGATGCGCGAAGTCCTCGGTGAGCGTGGTCAGCTTCTGCGCGATCGCCGGCTCGATGACCGTCGAGGTGACGAAGGTGCCGCGACCGCGCACCTGGCGGAGCAGCCCCTCACCGATCAGGGTCGTCATCGCCCGTCGCAGCGTTCCGCGGCTCACGCCCCAGTCCTGGGCCAGCTCGGGTTCGCTCTTCAACCGGTAGTGGGGCGGCCACTCCCCCGACGCGATCTTGAGTCTGATCCGATCCGAGATCTGCGTGTGGATGGCCACGGGGGCGTCACGGTCGATCGTGCTCACGCTCACCTCCCCTCGCTCGTCGTGTTCCCTGGATACCACCGCCCCGGTCGGGTTGTCCAACCGGGGCGGTGGGCCGCGCCGCGGCGCGTCAGTAGCTCTCGGTCTCGTCGTCGCCCGTGTCGGAGATGATCGCGAGTCCTGCGCTGGTGCCGAGCAGCACCGCGCCGGCGCGGAGCAGGCCGAGTCCCTGCTCATAGCTCTTGATCGAGCCCGAGGCCTTGACGAGCACTCCCTCCCTCGCGCGCTCCACGAGGTAGCGCACGCTCTCCGGGTTCGCGGTCTCGATCTGACCGCTGCTCGCGTTCTTCAGGTACGCCGCTCCGGCTTCCTGCGACAGTTCGACGGCCGCCTCGCGCTCCGCCTCGGTGAGCAGCGGCAGCTCGAGCATCACCTTGACCGGGATCCCGCTCGCGCGCACCACGCCGGCGATGTCCTCCCGGAACTCGTCGTACATGCCGCTCTTGAGCCAGCCGATCTGCACGCCGATGTCCAGCTGCGTCGCGCCGAGCCGGGCGATCTCGGCCGCCTCGGCGGCCTTGCCCGCGCTGGTCATGACGCCGACGGTGGGGAAGTCGAGCGCCGACGCGATCCCGACGCCGGTGCCCGCCAGCTCCGATGCCACGAGCGCCACCCACGACGCCGGCACCATCGCGGCGTTGAAGCCGTGCTCCACCGCCTCACGGGCGTGGGCGATCATGCGCTCCCTCGTGATCCCGGCGTCGATGAGCGTGTGCTGGATGTAGGGCGCCATCTCCGCGGGGGCGAGCGTGAGTTCCTCTGCACTGGACAATGTCTGATCTCTTTTCTTCATTCGTTGGGCCTCGCCGGGACAGCGGAGGCTAGAGCTTGTCGGCGTAGTAGTCGGGCACGACCACACCCTCGCCGCCGAACCACCTGGGGACGTCGACACCGCAGAACAGCCCGACGTTGCCCCACGGCTCGAAGGCTCCGGTGCGCACGACGACCTTCGCCTGCCGGGCGAGCTCACCGAGCATGTCCGCGTGGGTGCGCGTGGAGAACTCGGCGCCGGTGAAGGTCCCCTGCAGCCACTCGTCGAGGCGGGGGTTGTGCGTGACCACGTCCTCGGCGCGCACCACCCCTTCCACGACCAGCTCGCGGGAGATGAGCTCGAGCACGGTGCGCAGGTCGGGGAGATTCTCGGCGATCGCGAGGTCGATGCGATCCGCCTGGCGGGGGATCGGGAACCCGGCGTCGACGACGAGGACCAGATCGGTGTGCCCCAGCGTCGCGAGCGCCGCGCTGAGGCGGTCGTTGAGAATGCCTGATCTCTTCATGGGTGTTCTCCTCTCAGCCGCGTTACGCGACGGATTCGGCGGCGCCGGTGGCCAGCGCCATGATGGATTCCTCGGTGGCGGTGCCGGTCTCGATCACGGAGGCGAGTCGCCCCTCTCGCATGACGGCGATGCGGTCGGTGATCGTCAGCAGCTCGGGGAGATCGGATGACGAGCAGAGGATGCCGACCCCCTGCGCCGCGAGCTCGAACAGCAGCTCGTAGATCTCGGCCTTGGCGCCCACGTCGACGCCCCGCGTGGGCTCGTCGAGCATGATCACCCCTGGATCGATGGCGAGCCAGCGGCCGAGCATGGCCTTCTGCTGGTTCCCGCCCGAGAGGGAGGTGATGTCCTGCCCCATGGTCGCGGTCTTCACCCGCAGCCTGGAGGCCTGCTCCCGCGCCCTGCGGTCGAATTCGCGGCGCCGGATCAGGCCGAGCCTCGTCAGCGCTCGGGCGGTGAGGACTCCGATGTTCTCGGCGACGCTCATCGTCGTGAGCAGTCCCTGGGCCCGGCGTTCGCCCGGCACGAACGCGAGGCGCCGCTCGACGCTGGCGATCGGCGATCTCTGCGCGTACTCCTCCCCCAGCACCCGCACCGTTCCGGAACGGCCCGCTCGACCGCCGAAGACGTTCTGCAGCAGCTCGACCCGTCCCGAATCGGGCAGTCCGGCGATGCCGAGGATCTCCCCCGGCCTCACCGAGAGGCTGACATCCTCGTGGCCCCTGCCCGCGAGGCGCTCGATCTCGAGCGCCGCCGGTTCGTCGGTCCGCGCCGTCGAGCCCTGCTCGGACCGGGTCGTGAACTGTCCCAGCTCGCGACCCACCATCGCGGCCACCGCCCGCTGGGGCGTGATCTCGGTGCGACGCGCGGACGCCACGTGCCGGCCGTCGCGAAGCACCTCGATCTGGTCGCACAGTTCGAACACCTCCGGCATCCGGTGCGAGACGTAGATCATCGTCGTACCCGCGCGCTTCAGCTTTCCCATGAGAGCGAACAGCCGATCCGCCTCGGCCGGCGTGAGCATCGCGGTGGGCTCGTCGAGGATGAGCACCCGGCAGCCCCGCGCGATCGACCGGGCGACCACGACGAGCTGCTGCTTCGCGAGGTCGAGGTCCCGCACCACCGTGGACGGGTCGATGTCGAGATCGAGCTCCGCGAGCAGTTCCGCGGTGCGCTGACGCATCCCCGTCTTCGAGGGGAACCACCGGTTGCCGGGTTCCACTCCGACGAGGACGTTCTCGGCGACCGTGCGGTCGGGCAGGAGCGAGAGCTCCTGCGGAACGATGGCCACGCTGTGCTTCGAGAGCACGGTGTTGGGATCGAAGGACTCGATCGGCTCTCCGAACACCTCCACCGTCCCGCTGCTCGGCGGCTGCAGGCCCGCGAGGATCTTGAGCAGCGTCGACTTGCCGGCTCCGTTCTCCCCGAGCAGGGCGGTGACCTGCCCCTCGGGCACGTCGAAGCTCACGCCTTCGAGCGCCCGCACCGGCCCGAATGCCCGGCTCACGTCGCTCACCCGCACCGCGGGGTGGATCTGCGTCACGTTCGTCTCCTCATTCCTGGATCACCGGCTCCGCGCCGACGCTCAGCCCTCGACCGTCGCCTCGGCCAGGTTCTCCTTCGTGATGAACTGCGCCCCGGTGTCGACGCCGGTGATCTCGGTCCCGTCGGTCAGGAAGTCGAAGAGGGTCTTCACCGCCTGGTATCCCTGCTCCTCGGGGTTCTGGCTGATGGTGAAGGTGACGATGCCGTCCTCGACGAACTCGGCGGTCTGCGGCAGCAGATCGAAGCCGACCATGACGATCTCCCCGGAGCTTCCCGACTGCTGCACCCACTGGGCCGCGGCTGTGGTCGAGCAGCAGTCGAGGCCCGCGATCGCGACCACGTCCGACTGACCGGCCATGGTCGACTCGACGGTGTTGTAGGCGGCGTTCGGCTCGTTGCCGACGTTCACCGGGCCGACGATCTCGAGGTCCGTCCCGGACAGCCCCTCTTCGAACCCTCCGAAGCGATCGTGGGACCACCCGGCGCCGGTGTCGAGGGAGAAGACCACGACCTTGCCCGTCGCCTCCTCGCCGAGCACCGCGACGAGCTCCTCCGCCTGGGCCCGGCCCGAGGCGGTGAGGTCCTGCCCCACGAAGCCCATCTGCTTCGAGTCGGGGTTGTCGGTGTTGAACGAGATGATCGGGATGCCCGCGTTGTAGGCCTGCTCGATCACGGGCTTGAGCGCATCGCTCGAGGCGGAGGAGACCGCAAGACCGTCGACCGTCTTCTGCTGGATCGCCGTCTGGAGCTCGGCGACCTGCTTCGCCGCGTCGCCGCCGGTCGGCCCGATGAGCTGCACGCCGACGCCGAACTCCTCGCCGGCGCGCTCCATGCCTGCGCTGATCGGCGTGGCGAACGCGAGCGACGGGTCGTGGTAGCTGAGCTTGATGCGCAGCTCCTCGCCGTCGTCGATCCTCTGCTGGATGTGATCGGCGAGCTGGAAGCCGTCCGCCGATGCGGGCTCGTCGCCCGTGGTGATCGCTCCGCAGCCGGCCAGCCCGAGCGCGAGCGCCGCCGCTGCGATTCCTGCCACTGCGGCTCTCCGCGCCGTTGATACGAGAGACATCGTTGACTCCTTGAGGGTTTCGTGTGTGTGGATGAGGTGATGAAGCGGTTCAGGCTCGGGTCTTGCGCCTGCGCTGCCAGCTGTCGGCCGCGACCGCTGCGATGATGACGACGCCCGTCACCACCGTCTGCCAGAACGACGAGATGCCGTTGATGTTGAGGATGTTCTGCAGCAGGCCGATGAACGCGACGCCGATGACGGTGCCGAGCATCGTGCCGCTGCCGCCGAACAACGCGGCCCCGCCGATGATCACCGCCGAGATGACGGTGAGTTCGAGGCCGGTTCCGGTGACGCCCTGCACGTAGGAGAGGAACGAGAGCCCGAGCACGCCGGCGATCGCGGCGGTGAGGCCGGAGAGCACGAAGGCCCCGACCTTCACGCGCTTCACGTTGATGCCCACCAGCCGGGCCGCCTCCTGATTGCCGCCGACCGCGTAGGTGTTGAAGCCGAATCGGGAACGCGAGAGCAGCACCACGCCCAGCGCGGCGATGACCGCGAAGAAGATGAGCTGCATCGGCACGACTCCGAAGAGGCGCCCCTGCCCGAGCAGCGTGAACTCGGCCACTCCGGGCTGCGCGGAGCTCAGCGAGATGGGGGCTCCGTCGGAGATCAGCAGCGTCGCACCCCGGAACACGCTGAGCGTGCCGAGCGTCACGATGAACGAGGGGACGCCGAGCAGCACGACGGCGAGACCGTTGATCAATCCCGCGACCACTCCGACCCCGAGTCCGATGAGCACCGCCGCCGGCCAGGCGATCCCCGCGGCGATCGCCATACCGGCGCTGATCGCTGCGAGCGCGTAGATCGAACCGACGGACAGGTCGATCTCCCCGTTGACGATCACGAAGGTGGCGCCGATCGCCATGATCCCGATCTGAGCGATCTGCTGGCCGACGGAGAGCAGGTTGTCGGCCTGCATGAAGTTCGGCGAGAGCACCGCACCGAGGATGAACAGGAGCACGAGCGCCGTGAGCACGCCGGCCTCGCGAGCGTGCAGGAAGGAGCGGAGGTCGAATCCCCGCTGCGCGGGCGCGGCTGTCGCGGTCATCGGGCGTCTCCATTCCGGATCGGGGCGGGCAGACCGAGCTGCTCGGCGGTGGGGAGCGACGGGATCACGCCCGCCACGGTGACGGCGTGCGCCCCGGCGGCCGCAGCGAGTTCGGCGGCGGCGTCGAGCGGGCGGCCGCTCGCGAGCCCGACGGCCAGGGCGGCGGTGAAGGAGTCCCCCGCACCCGTGGTGTCCACGACGTTGCCCACGGCATTCGGCGGGACCGGTCGAACGCCTCCGGCGTCGGCGATGAGCGCGCCGTGCCCTCCGCGGGTGAGGATCGTCACGCCTCCGGTGCGCTGCTGCAGCATCGTCGCGAGCGCCACATCGTCGAGCCCGTGGTCGGCGCCGAGTCCGAGGAGCACCGGCGCCTCGCTCTGGTTGGGGGTGATCACGTCGATGTCGCCCCACATCTCGTCGGGCAGCCGCCGCGCCGGTGCGGGGTTGAGCAGGGTGCGCGTGCCCGCCTCGCGGCCGATCCGGAGCGCCGCGGCGACCGCGGCTCGCGGGATCTCCATCGAGACGACCACCACGTCGGCCGCGGCGATCTCGTCTCGGAAGGTCCCCACGACCGCTCCGTCGAGCTCGTCGAGCGCGCCCGGGGCGATGGCGATGCGGTTCTCGCCGGAGGCGTCGACCTCGATGAAGCCGACCATGGTCGGCGCCCGACCGGTGATCACGCGATCGGCGGAGATCCCCTCCCGTTTCCAGAGCTCGCGCGCGTCGGCCCCGTGAGGGTCGTCGCCCACCGCGGTCAGGAACGACACGTCCGCTCCGAGTCGAGCGGCTCCGATCGCCTGATTGGAGCCCTTGCCTCCGTGCTCGCTGGCGAAGGCGCCACCGCTGACCGTCTCACCGGGTGCGGCGAACCGCGGCACTCGCATCGTGAGGCCGACGCCGTAGCTTCCGACTACCGCAATCTTCATGGATTCTCACCGAACTTCTTTGTACGTAGACAACTATGAACATAACTGAATATAGAGAGAAGTCCGTCGAGCGTCAAGACGGTTTCTGGATCGCTCGTGAAATCGAGTTGTCACGGATCGCTCATGCACGTGAAACACGGATCGCTCGCGCACGCGAAACCCGGCGAGGCCCCGTTCGGGTCGCTCGAGACGGCGGCGCACCGCCGAGCCGGCGCACCACCGGGCCCCGTCGCCCCCAGGCGGCCTCCGGTCTGCGTCGGATCGCCGACCCGGCGGCGCGAAACGCCCGGGTCTCAGCCGCGCAACGGAACACCCGTCGCGCGGCGCCGCCGATGCAGCGCTCGGCTCGTCCGCCTCAGGCCGGCGCGATGAGCGAGAACGGGTACCGCCGCGAGCTCACCGAGCGCGTCGATCCCTCGAGCCGCGGATCCGCCCCCAGGAGGCGATCCCCCGTCTCGTACCCGGGGTCGCTCGACACGACCACGCGCCCGCCGGCGTTGACCAGGGTCACGTCGGCCCCGCGCGAGAGGCGCGGCAGCAGGGCGTTCTCGAGCGACGCCACGAGCACGTCGGCGCAGATCACCCCGAGGAAGCGCCCCTCGTGCAGCACCGGGATCGACGAGGTGATGGTGATCTCGTTCGAGCAGAGGTAGTCGACGAACGGTCCGGCGACGTGCCGTTCGCCCGTGCCCTGCGGCACGCGGTACCACTCGAGGCGCACGAGATCGATCGCGGCCTGGCCGGGCCCGAAGGTGGAGGAGGCGAGGAGACTGCGGTCAGGGCCCTGCCACCACGCCAGCGGGTTGCCCTCGGAGACCACGAGCTCGCTGGCGCAGTACCCCGCTCCGTAGAGCGGACGGTCGACCGCGTCGAGGATGCGGTGGGCGTCGGGCTCGACGAGCGTCGCGAGCTGCGCGCCCGTGAGCCTGCCGTCCTCCAGCTGGCGCACCAGGCGCGCGGTGAGCTCGGGCAGCCAGGCCTCGAGCGGCGCGAACACGCCGTCGAAGAACTCGTCGACCACCTCCATGGCCGCGTCGAGCTCGTGCACCGCTTGCGTGCTCACCCGTTTCCCTCCTCATCGAGGCCGGCGCGGGATCCCCCGCCCACCCGGCGTGACTCCAGTGTGTCACGAAACGCCTCGTCGCGAGGATCGGCGAGCAGGTCCCGTCGGAAGCCCACCAGCCAGCGCACCGAGGAGCGGATGCTCTCGCGCACCGCGGAGCGCGCGGCGGCGACGTCGCCGGCCTGCGTGGCCACGGTCTGCGCCGCGAGCGCGTCGTGGGTGGCCATGCGCGCGCGGTCGTCCTGGTCCTGCAGCGCGAGCAGCGGCGTGAACTCGGTCTGCACGTTCACGTGCTCGGTGGTGAGGCGCACCGACTGGCTGAGCGCGGCCAGCTCGAGCTGCACCTCGGTGACGCGGCGGCGCCAGACGTCGGGCGCCAGATCCCGGGCCTCCTCGAGCAGTCGCTGCACCACCGCCAGCTCCTCCGGAGTGGCGCGCATGCAGGCGTACTCGGCGCAGGCGCTCGCGATCACCTCGTAGTGCACCCCGAGATCGGCGAGGGCCACACGCGGCATGGCCATGAGCGCCCGCGCGTTGACCTCCTCCACCGCGCCGCGGCTCGTGCGCACGAAGCTGCCGCCGTTGCGGCCGCGACGGGTCTCGATGAGCCCCCGGTGGCGCAGGGTGCCGAGCGCCTCGCGCACCGTCACCACCGCGACCCCGAGCAGACCCGAGAGCTCGGTCTCGCTGGGCAGCCGCTCCCCCTCGATGAACGCCCCCACCGAGATGGCCTGGACCAGCCGGGACTCCACCTGCTCGGTGCGGCCCTCCTCGCCGATCGGCGCGAACGCCGCGGTCCGCAGACGACTCGGAGGCGCCTGTCCCGCGGTAGTGCTCACCGGCCCCTCCGATCTGTGTGTGCGTCGAGTCTGACACGACCCGCGTGAGGAATCCCTGGAACCCGCCGTGACCGAAACGTAACCCGATCGAATCGCGGCCGTCGCTTAAACCTATAAAAACATATGTTATGGTTCAAGCACCGATCCGACAACGACGTTGAGGAGCATCGACACCATGCCTCACACCACCCCCGCCGCAACCGCCGGCGATCACGCCGCGAGCAACGGCCCCGAGGGCGACATCGCCGTATCGGTGCAGGGCGTCCACAAGCAGTTCGGCGACCTCGTCGCGGTGAAGGATCTCGACATCGACATCCGGGTCGGCGAGTTCTTCTCCATGCTCGGCCCATCGGGATCCGGCAAGACCACCGTGCTGCGGATGATCGCCGGCTTCGAGGAGCCCACCGCGGGGCGGATCCTGCTGCACGGCGAGGACGTCACGCGCGCCGCGCCGTTCGACCGCCCGGTCAACACCGTCTTCCAGGACTACGCGCTGTTCCCCCACCTGAGCATCGCGGAGAACGTCGCCTACGGGCTCAAGGTGCGCGGGGTCGGGAAGGCGGAGCGGGCACGGCTCGTCTCCGAGTCGCTCGAGCAGGTGCAGCTGGGCCACGTCGCCGAGCGGCGGCCCTCACAGCTCTCCGGGGGCCAGCGGCAGCGCATCGCGCTCGCGCGAGCGCTGATCCTGCGCCCCAAGGTGCTGCTGCTCGACGAGCCGCTCGGCGCCCTCGACAAGCAGCTGCGCGAGCAGATGCAGTTCGAGCTCAAGCAGATCCAGCGCGAGGTCGGCATCACCTTCGTGTTCGTGACGCACGACCAGGAGGAGGCGCTCACCCTCTCCGACCGCGTGGCCGTGTTCAACGACGGCAAGATCGAGCAGGTGGGCAGCCCCCGCGAGGTCTACGAGTTCCCGCGCACCGAGTTCGTGGCGAAGTTCCTCGGCATCACGAACCTCATCTCGGGCGAGACCGCACGGGCGCTGCTCGGCGAGGCGGCGCCCCACAGCGTCCGCCCCGAGCGCGTGCAGCTCGCGGGCCCCGACGCCCCGCCGGAGGCGGGCACGGTCTCGCTCTCCGGGCGTGTGCTCGAGACCGTGTACGCGGGCGCCCACACCCGCTACCTCGTCGAGACCGAGGTCGGCGTGCGATTCATCTCGGAGAAGCAGAACAGCCACACCCCGCACACCGCGCCCAGCGTGCAGCGCGGCGATGCCGTCAGCCTGCGCTTCGCCCGCGACCACGTGGTCGCCGTGCCGGCCGAGGCCGGCTGAGCGCGGCCCCCACCGACCCGAACCCGCAATCCCGCACTACGAAGGAGTAATGATGAAGAAGAAACTGCTCGTGCCCGCGGCCCTCGCCGCCGCGGTCGGACTCGCCCTCTCCGGCTGCGCCGCCGGCGACGGCGGAGAAGCCGCCGCACCGGGCGAGCTCCAGATCGACGTGCCCGACGTGCCGATGATCGACGCGCTCGGAGACACCGAGGACGAGGTCAACATCCTCGCGTGGTCCGGCTTCGTCGAACCCGCCTGGGCCGACCAGTTCACCGCCGACACCGGCTGCACGGTGAACCGCAAGATCTTCGCGACGAGCGACGAGGCCGTGCAGCTCATGCGCACCGGGGAATACGATCTCGTCTCCGCCTCGGGCGACGCCAGCCTGCGCCTCATCGTCGACGGCAACGTGCAGCCGCTCAACACCGAGCTGATCCCGAACTTCAGCGACGACATCGTCGAGGGCATGAAGGGCCAGCTGTACGACACCCTCAACGGCAACGTCTACGGCATCCCCATCGGCCGCGGCGCCAACATCCTGCAGTACAACAGCGACGAGGTGAAGGACGAGCCGAACAGCTGGAGCGTCGTCTGGGAGGACGACAGCCCGTACGCCGGCAAGATCGCCGCCTACGACAGCCCCATCTACATCGCCGATGCGGCCATCTACCTCATGGCCACGCAGCCGGATCTCGGCATCGAGAACCCCTACGCGCTCGACGAGGAGCAGCTCGCCGCGGCCGTCGATCTGCTCAAGCAGCAGAACGGCATGGTCTCCGAGTACTGGAACCCGGCCACGAACATCACCTCCTTCACCGGCGGCAACTCGGTCGTCGGCACCTCCTGGGAGGTGCTGCGCAAGGCGACGGGCGACGAGAAGTTCAAGAGCGTGCTGCCCGAGGAGGGCTCGACCGGATGGTCCGACGCCTGGATGCTCGCGGCCGACGCCCAGCACCCCAACTGCGCCTACGCCTGGATGGACTACACGAGCTCGCCCGAGGTGAACGGCCAGATCGCCATGAACTTCGGCATGGCCCCCGCGAACGGCGCGTTCTGCGAGACGAGCGATGAGGCGCGGGAGCACTGCGACTACTACAACGCCACCAACGAGGAGTACTTCAAGAAGGTGTGGTTCTGGACCACCCCGATCGACCAGTGCCTCGACGGCCGCACCGACGTGCAGTGCACGAACTACCAGGACTGGACCAACGCCTGGGCGACCGTGAAGGGCTAGTCCCCTCGCACCGCCCGATCTCTCGGACGTCATCCTGCGCGGAGCGCCGAGCGCGCAGTCGCAGGATCCACCACCCGGCATGGATCCTGCGACTCCGCGCAGGATGACCCGAGACGCACCCGCGCACCGCGCCTCCCACCATCTCCGCCCCACCGGCACCACTCGTCAGCGAGGACCCACCGTGAGCACCAAGACCGTTCTCGAACGCCGCCCCAAGCCGATCTCCACGGCGCTCTACCGGCACCCGAAGGGGCGTCTGGCGTCGCTGCTGGCGCTGCCCATGACCTGGCTCGTCGGCGTCTACATCCTGTCGCTGGCGCTGCTGCTCATCACCGCGTTCTGGACGACCGACCCCTTCACCTCGCGCGTCAAGCCCGGGTTCACGCTCGAGAACTTCCAGCAGCTCTTCAGCGTCCCCGCCTACTTCGCGACCGCGATGCGCACGCTGGGGATCGCGCTCGCGGTGACCGCGATCTGCGCGATCTTCTCCGTGCCGCTCGCGGTCTTCATGGTGAAGGTCGCGGGCCCGAGGCTGCGCGCGGTGCTCGCCGTGCTCGTCACCCTCCCGCTGTGGGCCGGCTACCTCGTGAAGATCATCGCCATGCGGCTCGTCTGGACCGACAACGGCTTCTTCAACTGGTCGCTCTCGCCCGTCGGAGTCGAGGGGCCGGGATTCGGCACCGCCGCCGTGATCCTCACGCTCGTCTACCTCTGGTTCCCCTATATGGCGATCCCGGTATATGCGGCGGTGTCGCAGATCCCGGCCAATCTCTTCGACGCCTCCTCCGACCTCGGGGCCGGCGGCTTCCGCACCATCCGCACCGTCGTCGCGCCGCTGCTCCTGCCCTCGCTCATCGCGGGCTCGGTGTTCACCTTCTCGCTCAGCCTCGGCGACTACATCGCGGCCATGTACGTGGGCGGATCCACGCAGATGATCGGCAGCATCATCGCGCAGAACATCAACCTCAACCCGCCGCTCGCCGCCGCCTTCTCGGTCGTGCCGATCGTGCTCGTGGTCATCTACCTCGCCGCGGTGCGCCGCACCGGCGCGCTGAACAACCTGTAGGCCCCCTGCGCCCGCTGCGCACCAGACCAAGGATCATAGGAGAACCGCCATGCTTCGCCTGAATCGCGGCACCAGGATCGCGCTGGCCGTCGTCACGCTCGTCGTCCTGGGCTTCATGTACATCCCGCTGTTCGTGATCATCATGAACTCCTTCAACTCGAGCCGCGTGGCCGGATGGCCCGTCCCGGGCTTCTCGCTCGAGTGGTGGGGCAAGGCGCTCGTCAACCCCGCCGTGCACGCGGCCCTGCTCAACTCGGTGGTGGTGGCCTCGGTCGCCACGGCGTTCGCGCTCGTGCTGGGCACGCTGGCGGCGTTCGCCCTGCAGCGCTTCAGGTTCTTCGGGCAGCACACCGTCAACCTGCTCATCGTGCTGCCCATCACCCTGCCCGGCATCGTCACCGGCGTGGCCCTCTCGAACACCTTCCACCAGGTGCTGAAGCCCATGGGCATCCACGTGGGCTACTGGGGCATGATCATCGCGCACGCCACCTTCTGCGTGGTCATGGTGTTCAACAACGTCATCGCCCGCCTGCGCCGCATGAACCCGAACCTCGAGGAGGCCTCGATGGACCTCGGGGCCGGGATCGGCCAGACCTTCCGGCTCGTCACCTTCCCGCAGTTCCGCAGCGCCTTCATCGCCGGCGGCCTGCTCGCGTTCGCGCTCTCCTTCGACGAGATCGTGGTCACGATCTTCACGGCGCCGCCCGGCGTCGAGACGCTGCCCCTGTGGATCATGAACCAGATGGCCCGCCCGAACGAGGTGAACCAGGTCAACGTGGTCGCGACCGTGATGATCCTGCTCTCGCTCATCCCGGTCTACTTCTCGCAGAAGGCCTCCGCGGCCGGCGACGTGAAGTAGCGCATCGTCGCGGCACGGGGACGGATCCCTGCACCGGCCGCCACCGCCCACATTCGCGCGCCAGTAGTTGTCGCCAAGAAGGCTGCGAGGCGACAACTACTGGCGCGCGGACGTGGGGACGCCGCCGCGGACGACCGACGGGCCCTCCCGCTCCGCGACGGTGCGAGCGGGCCCGCCGGTTCGGGGGCCCTACCCCTGCAGCACGGCGCGCTTCGCCGCGGCGGAGCGCACCAGCAGGAGGTACACGGCCGCCGTCACCACGAAGCCCACCAGCCAGGCGATGTCGATGTACTGCAGCGGCTCGGCGAACGGGCCGGTGAAGATCGGCGTGATCATGAAGGGCACCTGCGCGAGGAGGCCGATGCCGTAGCTGGCGAGGCCGACGCCGTTCCACTTGCCGTACTTGCCGCCGTCGGGGGCGAAGAGATCGCCGATGGAGTACTCGCCCTTGCGCACGATGAAGTAATCGGCCAGGTTGATCGCCGACCACGGGATCAGCACGTAGAGCAGCAGCGTCAGGAAGCTCTCGAACATGGTCATGAAGTCGCCCTGGCCGAGCAGTGCGATCGCCGTGGCGATCGCACCGCACACGACCGTCGTCCAGACCCGGGTGCCGGAGGTGATGACGGTCTTGAAGTTCGACTGCATCACCGTCAGCGCGTTCATCACGGCCGAGTAGAGCTCCACGCCGTTGATGAGGGCCGAGCTCACGGCGAACACGATGAGCACCACCATGCCGATCGGGCCGAGGTACTCGCCGAGCGCAGCGAGCGGGTTCTCCGGGTTGGCGGCGCCGAGCAGCACACCCAGGCTCATCACGAACACCGAGCTGCCCACCAGGCCGAGGTAGGTGCCCCAGAAGGCCGCCTTGGGACCGGTGTCCTTCGGCAGGTACCGCGTGTAGTCGGAGACGTACGGGGCGTAGGCCAGCTGCCAGACGATGCCGATCGCGAGCATCGCGAAGAACCCCTCGAAGGTGAACGCGGCCTCGGCCCGCTGCGAGGTCACCTCGGGCTTCGTCCAGAAGAGGATCATCGAGACCGCCACCGCCAGGCCGATGACGATCGAGAGCCACGCCATGGTCTTGCTGAGCAGCTCGTAGCCGAACACGCAGAGCACGACGCCGACCGCCCCGAAGCCGATGATCGCCAGCGTGCTGTTGAACTCCGGGAAGACCGCGAGCAGCGAGTCCTTGGCGACGATGAGGATGCTCGCGAAGAAGCCCATGAACATGATGAAGGCGATGAGCGCGAAGAGGCTCGCGCCCAGGTAGCCGAACTGCGCCCGGGCCTGCAGCATCTGCGGGATGCCGAGGTGCGGTCCCTGCGAGGCGTGCAGCGCCGAGCCGAAGGCGCCGATGACGTTGCCCGCGAGGATCGCGACGATGCTCCAGCCGATCGGCAGGCCGTAGGAGCCGCTCGCGACGGCGCCCGTGATGACGGTGAGCGGCATCATGTTGAGGCTGATCCAGATGGCGGCGAGCGACCAGTTGGTGCCGCTGCGCTCGTTCTCGGGGATCGGCAGGATGTGCTGCTGCTCGAACTTCTTGAAGGTCTTCGTGACGACCGGTGGTTCGTTGGACATGGTTCTCTCTCCTATGAGTGGCTCTGTCGGGATGGGGAGGCGCCGGGTCGTTCGTAGACGGTGGCGCCCCCGAGGATCGTGCGTGCGACCCGCAGGCGGTCGAGGCTCTCCTCGCCGTCGATCGGGCCCGTCAGGATCACGAGGTCGGCGAGCTTCCCCGCCTCGAGGCTCCCCGTCTCCGCCGCGTTCCCCGAGATCTCGGCCGACCCCAGGGTGTAGGCCCTGAGGGCGGTCTCGATGTCGAGGCGCTCGTCCGGCTGAGCGGGCACCCTCGATTCCGCGTTGAGCGCGTGGACATCCGCCGCGGGAGCCGTGCGCGTGCACGCGGTGTGCAGACCCCAGAGCGGATCGGGGCTCGTCACGGGCCAGTCGCTCCCCATCGCCAGATGGGCTCCCGCGGCGTGCAGGGACCCGAAGGCGAAGTGCCATCGCGCCCGCTCCGGGCCGATGAGCGGGAACTTCCGCTCGAGGATCTCCTGGTCGTCGCGCGCCCACAGGGGCTGCAGGTTCGCGGTCACGCCGAGTTCCCGGAAGCGGGGCAGATCCGCGGGATCGATCACATCGATGTGCGCGATCTGGTGCGGCCGTCCGGCGCCGTTCCGCTCCCGCGCGCGGGCCACCGCGTCGAGGCACTCGCGCACCGCGCGATCCCCCACGCCGTGGAAGTGCACGCTCAGGCCCGCGGCGTCCAGCCTCGTCACGATCTCCCCGAGCTCGCCGGGCTCGATCACCGAGTCGCCCGAGGTCTCGGGGTGCACGCCCGTGTACGGGTCGACGAGCGCGGCGGTGCAGTTCTCGCACATGCCGTCCTGCATGATCTTGACGCTCCGCACGGCGAAGCCGCGGTCGCGCGCGTGCTCGACTCGTGCGAGCACCTCGTCGAGGCGGTCGGGTCCAGCCCCCATGGGCCACCAGATGGAGCCGGAGACGCGGCCGCGCAGCGACCCGTCGGCCAGCGCGCCGAGGTACGCCGGCAGCCCGTCCGGGATCCCGAGCGCGCTCCCGAGGAGCGCATCGTGCCACCCGACGACCCCGAGCGAGAGGAGATGCTCCTGCGAGGCGAGCAGCGCTTCGGCCACCGCGTGCTCGTCGACCGCCGGGAGCAGACTCGTCACCAGCTCCGCGGCCGATTCGAAGAGCATGCCCGTCGCCTCGCCGGACTCGTCCCGCTCGATGTAGCCCGCGTGGGGATCCGGCGTGCGCTCGTCGATGCCGGCCAGCTCCAGGGCCCGGCTGTTCACCCACACGCAGTGGTGGTCGTGGCTCGTGAACGCCGCGGGCCGGTCCGGCACGAGACGGTCGAGCAGCGCCCGGTCGGGGAAGCCCCCGGGGAAGACGTCGCCGAACCAGCCCGAGCCGACGATCCAGGCGTCCGAGCGCGAGGCCGCGAAGTCGGCGATCCGCTGCTCGTAGGCCTCCCGGTCGTGGATGTCTCCGAGGTCGCAGCCGAGCAGTTCCAGCCCGCCGGCGACGGGATGCACGTGCGCGTCGTGGAAGCCGGGCAGCACCGCCGCGCCGCCCGCGTCGATCCGCTCGGTCCCGTCGCCGGCGCGCGCGAGGATCTCCTCGTCGCTCCCGAGCGCCGAGATCCGCCCGTCCCGGATCGCGAGCGCCGTGAACCCGCTCCGCGCGGGCAGCCAGAGCTGCGCATTGCAGATGACGGCGTCGTCGTGCGGCATGGCGTCAGGCCCCCTTCGCGGGCTTCGCGACGAACATGATCCCGGCGCACGCGGCCGCGATCCCGGCGCACAGCAGGAAGAACCCGATCTCGCTCATGCCGACGTAGAGCTGGCCGAGATAGCCCGAGAGGCTCGCGCCGAGCGAGAGCGTGAGGCCCGCGAGGGCCATCATCTGCGCGTTGAACGCCCGCGGCGCGTGCTTGCCGGCGGTGGACAGGAACAGGGGGGCGAAGCTCACCTCGGAGATGCCCAGCAGCACCATGCCGACGATCACCGCGACGAGGGGGATCAGCCCGCTGAATACCACCGGCAGCAGTGCGAACAGCAGGTAGGTCGCGGTCATGATCAGCATGCTGACACCGAGCTTCCGGCCAGCGCTCGGGGCACCCGCGGGGTCGGCGGCCTCCCGTCGCTGCCACGCGCTCGCGATGAGCGGGCCGGCGATGATCCCGGTGATGACCTGGAAGACGCTGATGTAGGCCGCCGGGATCGTGATCGGCCCCATCGTGAGATCGACGCGCTGGTCGGCGTAGACCGCGAAGGTGGTGAAGAGCTGGAGGATCAGGGTCCAGGCGATCGTCGCGGTGATGAAGAACGGGATGAAGGCGAGCACCTTGCCGCGCTCCACGGCGTCGACCTTCCCGGAGCGGGACATCACCGCGAAGTAGAGGATGCTCACGAGGATCGCGGCGCCGATGACGTAGTTGTTGAGATTGGTCGTGGTGATGACTCCGAGGAGCACGAGCACGACGATGACCGCGATCGCGGCGATCACGACGACGATCGCGCGGACCCCGGCCTGCGCGGTCAGCGGATTCGGCACGCGCTTCGCCTGCTCGGGCAGCGAGCGGAGGCCGAGCGCGTAGCCGGCCAGCGCGAGCAGCATGCCGAACGCGGCGGCCGAGAAGCCCGCGTGGAATCCGTAGGCGACCTGCAGCCAGCCGGTGGCCATCGGACCGGCGAACGCGCCGATGAGCACACCCGCGTAGTAGAGGGAGAATCCGACCTCGCGCTTGCGCGAGTGCTCCTTCTGCTCGTAGACGTAGTTCATCATCGCGAGCACGTTCGGGAACAGCGCGCCCGTGCCGAGCACGATGAGGCCGAGACCGACGAGGAGGCCTCCGAGCCCCGATGTGACCGCGAGCGTGATGTGGCCGCCCATGACGACCACGGCGCCGCCGGCCACCATGGTCCGCGCCGAGAAGACCCGGTCGCCCATCCAGGCGCCCACGGGCTGGCTGAGGTAGACCGCGCCGCCGTAGGCGCCGGTGATGGCGAGCGCCTCGAACTCCGACAGCCCGAGGCCGCCGTCCGTGGCCGAGTAGTAGATGTAGTAGGCGAGGATCACCTGGATGCCGTAGAAGCTGAAGCGCTCCCACAGCTCGGTCCAGGACAGCGTCCACAGGGCGCCGGGCTGTCTCGCCCCCGCGGTGGTCTTCCCCTCCACCAGTGCCTGCTCGGTCATCGTCAATCTCCTTTGAATGTGGTGATGCCTGGTGCGCGTCCGTCGCGGCGTGCTCGTCGCGGCGCACGGACGGGCGGATCCGGCGCCGTCGCCGGACCGTCGTTCGCCGCGGCGGCCCGGGGTCGCGATCGGACGCGCTATTGCGCGGGTCGCGCGGGTGGCGCCAGTCGCGCGGGTTGCGCCAGTCGCGCGGACCCCGCTCGCGCGGTGGGGCGGGGCCCGCACTCACGACGGATCGGCTACAGGCCTGCGCCGTCGCTCGCGATGGTGAAGGCGCGGTCCAGCAGATCGGCCAGCTCGTCGATGTCGTCGCGCGTCATGACGAGCGGGGGCGAGACCTGCACGAGCGGGTTGCCCTCGGCGTCGATGGCGACGCGGCAGATGAGCCCCACCTCGGCGAGCGCCGGGTTCAGGTACCGGCCCACGAAGTCGCCCGCGCTGATCGGCTCGGCCTCCCAGCGCTTCGCGACGTGATCCGTCACGAGCTCGAAGCTGCGGTGGAAGCCGTCGCCGCGGAAGTCGCCGACGATCTTCGCGTGCTTCCGCGCGACCCCGGTGAGCCGCTCCTCGAGGTAGGGGCTCAGCTCGGCGACGTTCTCGACGACGCCCTCCCGCTCCATGATCTCGAGGTTCTTGAGCGCCGCCGCGCAGGCGACCGGGTGGCCGCCGTAGGTGAGCGCGTGGTTGAACATGCCGACCGGGCCGTCGAGCACGGTCTCGATGATCCGGTCGCTCGCGATCACTCCGCCGAGGGGCATGTACGCCGACGCGATGCCCTTCGCGAAGACGATCATGTCGGGCTGGAAGTCGTAGTGCTGCGAGCCGAACCAGCGGCCGAGGCGGCCGAAGCCGGTGATGACCTCGTCGGCGATCATGAGGATGCCGTGCTTGTCGCAGAGGGCGCGCACGCCCGCGAAGTACTCGGGCGTCGGGGGCTTCAGGCTGCCGCCCGCGTTCTGCAGCGGCTCCATGATGATCGCCGCGATCGTATCGGGGCCCTCCTGCACGATGAGCGATTCGAGCTCGCCGAGCAGGAACGCGGTGGTCTGCTCGGGGGTCTCGCCCTCGGGGCGGCGGTAGCGCTTCGTGTTGTGCGTGTGGCGCACGCCCGACATGAGCGGCTCGAACATGGAGCGCACGGCGGTCATGCCGTTGAGCGACATCGCGCCGAAGCTGGTGCCGTGGTAGGCGACGCGGCGGGCGATGAACTTGTGGCGGCTGCCCTGGCCGATGGTCTGCTGGTACTGGCGGGCGAGCTTGATCGCCGCCTCGTTCGACTCGCCGCCGCCCGAGGCGAAGAACACGCGGTTGAGGTCGCCGGGGGCGAGCTGCGCGATCTTCTGCGCGAGCAGCGCCGCCGGCGGATGCGTGACGCTCCACGTGGTCTGGTACGGGAGCGCGGCGAGCTGCTCGCGCACCGCATCGCCGACCTCGGCGCCGTGGGTGTAGCCGAGCTGCACGCAGAAGAGACCGGCCAGGCCGTCGAAGAAGCGACGGCCGCTCTCGTCGAACACCGAGCAGTGCTCTCCGCGCACGAACACCGGCAGCTCGTCGTCGCGGTACTTGCTCGCGGGGGTAAAGTTCATCACCAGGTGGCGCTTCGCGATCTCCGCGAGACCGCTCGGAGCCTCCGAGACGGCGCCGGCCAGGTCGATGGTTTCCTGCTGCAGAGTCATGATTCCCTCGTGTCCTCTCAGTCGGCTCTGACTGGGCGACGGAGCCGTTGCACACTCATCGTCACACCGGTCGGAGCATCTGTAAAATAGTGAAAATCTGTCTTGTTCATCTGCGAATCAGATCGCTTACTGCGTGCCGGGCGCGCGGCTGAGATCCTGCGACTGCGCGCAGAGTGACGGGCGGAGCGGAGCGCAGCGACGGGTCGGAGCGACGGGTCGGAGCTCGGACCCCAGGGCGATTCCGACTCGCTGACGCTCGCTCAAGCAGCGGGGGTTCGAGCAACGAGATCGGTTTCACCGGGAAGGGACGCCTTCGCGCGTCAGTAGTTGTCGGCAAAACCGAGGTTTGGTGACAACTACTGACGCGCGAAGATGGAGCGCGGGAGCCGACTCGCCGGGGCCCGCTCGATCAGCGATCGGCGGCCCCTCGGGCCGCAAGCCACCTCACCGAGAAGCGCTCAGCCCCACTGCATCCAGGTCGTCTTGTAGTCGGTGTAGTTCTCGAGCGCGTGCACCGAGAGGTCGCGTCCGAAGCCCGACTGCTTGAAGCCGCCGAACGGCGTGGTGAAGCCGAGCGCGTCCACCGTGTTCACCGACACCGTGCCCGCGACGAGCCGCTGCGAGACGCGGTGCGCCCGCGACAGGCTGCCGGTCCACAGCGACGCCGCCAGTCCGTAGGGGGTCTCGTTCGCGCGCGCGATCGCCTCCTCCTCGGTGTCGAACGGCGTCACGACGGCCACGGGCCCGAAGATCTCGCGGGTGTGCACCTCGTGGTCGGCCGGTACATCGGTGACGATCGTGGGCTCGATGAAGGCGCGGGATCCGCCGATCTCGGGGCGGGATCCGCCGGCGTAGATCGTGCCGTCGCGGCGCGCGTTCTCGATCGTCGCCCACACCGTGTCGGCGTGCGCCTCGGAGACGAGCGCGCCGATCCCGGTCCCGGGATCGAGCGGATCCCCCGGCGCGTAGGCCTGCGCCGCCTCGGCGTAGAGGCGCAGGAACTCCTCGTAGACCTCGCGCTCCACGAAGATGCGCGAGTTGGCCGAGCAGACCTCGCCCTGGTTGTAGAAGCTGCCGAACGCGGCCTTCTCGGCGGCGAGCCGCAGGTCGTCGCAGTCGGCGAAGATCAGGTTCGAGCTCTTGCCGCCGGCCTCGAGAGCGAGGCGCTTCATGTTCGACCGGCCCGCGTACTGCTGCAGCTGCTTCGCCACCTCGGTTGAGCCGGTGAAGGCCAGCATGTCGACGTCCTCGTGCAGGGCTAGAGCCCGGCCCACGGTCGAACCTCGGCCCGTCACCACGTTGAGCACGCCGGCGGGGATGCCGGCCTCGACCGCCAGCTCGGCGAGCAGCAGCGTCGAGTGCGAGGCCTCCACCGGCGGCTTCACGACGACCGCGTTGCCGGCGGCCAGCGCCGGAGCGAGCTTCCAGGTGGCGATCTCGAGCGGGTAGTTCCAGGCCACGATCACGCCGATCACGCCGAGCGGCTCCCGGGTCACGAGCGCCGTCGATCCCGGCGGGGTCACCGGGATGAGATCCTCCTGCTTCTCGATCGCCTCGGCGTAGAAGCGGTAGAGGGCCGCGGATCCCGGAGCGTCGATCGTCGACGACTCGCGCACCGGCTTGCCCATGTCGAGGCTGTCGTAGAGCGCGAACTCGTCGGCGCGCTGCTCGATGAGCCGCGCGAACTCGAGCAGGCGCTCGCGGCGGAAGCCGGCGCCGGCGCGCGACCAGGCGCCCGATTCGTAGGCGGCGCGCGCCGCGGCGACCGCGGCGTCGACGTCGCTCTCGCCGCAGGCATGGATGCGCGAGATGACCTCGCCCGTCGCGGGGTTCGTCTTCTCGATGGTCTCGCCGGAGCGCGCATCCACGCGCGCGCCGCCGATGACCGGGCGGCCGTCGAACTCGAGGGCCGCCGCGGCGGCCCTCCACTCCTCGTAGCTGCGGGACATGTCTTCCTCTTTCGTGTGATTCGGGATCTAGTGGCCGGCGGAGCGGCGGAGCGCCGCGTCGAGCGCGGTCCAGGCGAGCGCGGTGGCCCCGTCGCGCAGCGTCTGCTCGGCGACCGGCCCGACGCAGGCCGCGGCGAAGCCCGGCTGGTGGTTGCTCGCCTCGCCGCCGACGCCGATGTAGGGGTGGATCGCGTCGACGACCAGCGAGACGTTGCCCATGTCGGTCGACGCGCGGTTCATGGTCGCGGCCTGCGGATCCACGTCGAAGTCGCGGCCGAGCGCGATCGCGTTCGCGCGGTAGAGCGCGAGCGCGTCCTCGGCGGTGCGCATCTCGGCGTAGCGCTTGCTCTCGGGGGTCACGGTGAGTCGCGCGCCCGTCGCGAGCGCGCCGGCCTCGAAGCACTTGAGCACGCGCTCCTCGAGCTCGAGCAGCTGCTCGGTGGTCTCGGCGCGCACGTACCAGCGACCCTCGGTGCGCTCCGGGATCGCGTTCGGGGCCTCTCCCCCGCGCGTCTGCACGCCGTGCACCCGCACCCCCGCGGGCAGCTGCTGCCGCATCAGGGAGATCGCGAGCTGCGCGACGAGGAAGGCGTCGTTCGCGTTGATCCCGCGCTCGGGATAGGCCGCCGCATGCGCGGCACGGCCGTCGTACTGCACGTGCCAGTGCGCCACCGCGAAGGGGCGCGCCTCGGCCACGTCGACGGGGGCCGGGTGGGCCATGAGCGCGAAGTCGAGCTCTTGGAAGGCACCGCGCTCGAGCAGCTCGATCTTGCCGCCGCCGCCCTCCTCCGCAGGGGTGCCGATCACCTCGACCACGATGCCGAGCTCGTCGGCGACGGCGGCGAGCGCGATGGCGCCACCCGCGGACATCGCGGAGATGAGGTTGTGCCCGCAGGCGTGGCCGAGCCCGGGCAGGGCGTCGTACTCCGCGAGGAAGCCGACGGTGAAGCGGGGTTCGGCCGATCCCGCACCCGCGCCGTACACCGCGCGGAACGCGGTCTCGAGGCCCAGGTAGGGCTGCTCGACCGCGAAGCCGTGCGCTGCGAGCAGCCCCGCCACCGCGGCGGAGGAGCGGTGCTCCTGCCAGCCGAGCTCGGGGTCGTCGTGCAGTCGGTTCGAGAGTGCGACGAGTTCGCGGTCCACCCGGGCCCGGCGATCGGCGATGCGGCGCTTCAGCTCGTCACTCATCGCCGGGCACCCCGTACGACGGGGCGGCCGAGGGATCGAGGCCGCGAGCGACGTAGTCGTCGCGCTGGGGCAGCCACTCGTCCATCACCCGCCCCAGGGCGCCGATCGGATCCTCGTCGACCCAGTCCACGCGCAGATCGGTGACCCGCCAGCCGGCGTTCGCCACCACCGAGATACCCGCGGAGCGCACGGGCCCCTCCTCGCCCCCGGCGGCCATCGCCGCCTGCAGCGCGGCGTAGAGGCGCTCCTCGATGCGGCCCGTCGCCGACAGCGCGGTGTCCACGAGCGCGTCGAGCACGTCGAGGCCCGCGAGCATGTTGCCCCCGGCGACCGCGTTCTCGCGGACGGTCGATCCGAAGACCCCGAGGGCGCGGCCGCCGGAGTAGGCCGCGGCGCGGCCGGAGCCGTCGAGCACCAGCAGCTGCCGGTAGTCGATCGTCGCGGGATCGGCTGCTGCCACGACGGCGTCGAGCGCCTGCTGGGCCGACAGCCCGGCGCGCAGACGCTCCAGGAGCTGCGGGCCGAGGCGCGGGTCCGTCACGTTCTGGGAGTTGGCCCCGCCCACGCCGTCGGCGAGGTTGAGGCACCGCGCGGCCACCGCGGGCGAGGAGGAGGAGATCGCCGAGCCGAACTCGCCGGTCTCCGGATCGCGCAGGATCAGGGAGAAGGTCATGGTGCGATCCCTATCGCTCGCTGATGACGGCCGTGGCGTCGATCTCGACGAGCCACTCGGGGCGGGCGAGCGCCTGCACCACGATGCCGGTCGAGACCGGGTAGACCCCCTTCAGCCACTTCCCGACGGTGCGGTACACGTCCTCGCGGTAGCGGGGGTCGATGATGTAGATCGTCACCTTGACGATGTCCTCGAGCCGGCTGCCCGCCTCCTCGAGGAGCATCGCGATGTTCGCCATGGCCTGCTCGGTCTGAGCTGCGACGTCGCCGATCCCCACCGACTCGCGGGTCTCGAGATCCTGCCCGATCTGGCCGCGGAGGTACACGACCCCGTTCGCCACGACCGCCTGGCAGAGGTCGTTGTCGAGGTTCTGCTCGGGATAGGTCTCCTGGGTGTTGAACTTCCTCAGCCGCACGTGGGTCGTCTCAGCCACGGGGTCCTCCTCGTCGAGTGGTGAATGGTCGTGTTCTTCTGGCACCATTCTCGGGAGGACCAGGGGTATCTGTAAAATAGTCAAAAGTTACCCAGTCCATCTACTCAACAGATCGCCTCTCGCGCCGCTCGGCCGCGCGGGACGCCCCAGCGCAGGGAGACCGGACATGCCGCAGCGCTTCCCCATCACGCTCACGCAGCTCGTCTACTTCGCCGAGTGCGCCAAGACGCTCAACATGACCGCGGCGAGTCAGGAGCTCCACGTCGCCCAGTCGGCGGTGTCGACGGCCATCACGCAGCTGGAGCGCGCCCTCGGCGCCCCGCTCTTCATCCGGCAGCACTCCAAAGGCCTCGTGCTCACCCCCGCCGGCGAAACTCTGCTGCGCCACTCCCACCAGCTCTTCGACCACCTGAACGACACGATCGAGACGATCCGGGCCGAGCAGAGCGACATCCGAGGATCGATCACGGTCGCCTGTTTCAACACGCTCGCCCCGTTCCTGCTGCCGCAGCTCATCAGCACGCTGCAGCAGCGCTACCCCGAACTCGAGGTCGCGGTCACCGAGGGCGACCACGAGGAGAGCCTCGCCGCACTGCGGGGCGGGCGGGCCGAACTCGCCATCACCTACAACCTCACGGACGCCGACGGCATCGCCCGCGAGATCGTGGGCGAGTTCCGCCCCCACGTCATCGTGCACACCGCCCACCGGCTCGCGTCGCGCAAGCGGATCGCCCTCGCCGACATCGCCGACGATCCCTTCGTGCTCCTCGACCTGCCGAGCAGCAGCGCCTACTTCCAGGGCATCCTGCTGCAGGCGGGCATCATGCCGAGGATCAAGTACCGCAGCTCGAGCTACGAGACGGTGCGCTCGATGGTCGCGGCGGGACTCGGCTACTCGATCCTCAACCAGCGGCCCCGCATCGAGCAGACCTACACCGGCGCCAGCACCGT
Source organism: Leucobacter sp. (assembly GCF_053528595.1). NCBI lineage: Bacteria > Bacillati > Actinomycetota > Actinomycetes > Micrococcales > Microbacteriaceae > Leucobacter > Leucobacter sp. Next base: position 54,120 of record NZ_JAIVPF010000094.1, read on the forward strand.
CACGATCGAGATCACCGACTCCGTGCCGAGCCTCAGCGTCGCGGTCTCCTCGCTCGCGCAGTCGAGGCGTTCGGCCCGGGCTCGAGCCGTCGAGGCCGTGGTGCGCGAGCTCCTCACCGACCCGCGCGTCTGAGCGGGCCCCGCTCCGGGATCCCGCCCGCCCGTGATCCTGCGCGAACTCGCGAGTCGCAAGATCGACGCGCTCCCGTCATCCTGGGCGAGCTCGCGAGTCGCAGGATCCACAGCCGCGAGATCCAGCACTCCATGGATTCCGCACACCGCGGCTCGCTCAGCTCCTGCAGCACGACCGGCTTCGCCGCGCGCGGCATCGATGACCGCCGCGCGGCCACCCATACATGCATTAAAGCGATCCAGTTACGTGAATCCATCTTCTCAATAGATGCAGTGGACCGCGAAAGCATATTGGCTTTGCCCGCGCCTCCTGTTGTTTGCTTGGGGCAGCGGGATGAGCCGGTTCTCATCCCCGGCGCGGATCCCGGCGCGCACGCCGGCCCGCTCCTCGCCATCGAGTCATCCGAGCGGAGAAGAACTATGTCCAGCCCAGCAGCCGAGGTCACCGAAGTCCTCGTCGTCGGCGCCGGCCAGGCCGGGGTCGCCCTCAGCGAACACCTGACCGCCCGCGGCATCCCCCACGTCGTCCTCGAGCGCAACCGCATCGCGGAGCGCTGGCGCTCGGAGCGCTGGGACTCGCTGGTCGCCAACGGTCCGGCGTGGCACGACCGCTTCCCCGGCCTGGAGTTCGACGACGTCGACCCCGACGAGTTCGCCCCGAAGGAGCGCGTCGCCGCCTACTTCGAGGCGTACGCCGAGAAGTTCGGCCTGCCGATCCGCACCGGCGTGGAGGTGACCTCGGTGCGCCGCGACGAGGGCCGCGGCGGCTTCATCGCGGAGACCAGTGCCGGCCCCTTCGAGGCCCGCTACGTCGTCGCGGCCACCGGAGCCTTCCAGCTGCCCTCGGTCCCGCCGATCGTGCCCGAGGAGGCCGGGATCCGCCAGATCCACTCCAGCCAGTACCGCAACCCCCAGCAGCTGCCCGAAGGCGCCGTGCTCGTCGTGGGCGCGGGATCCTCGGGTGTGCAGATCGCCGACGAACTGCGCCAGGCGGGGCGCGAGGTGTTCCTCGCGGTCGGTCCGCACGACCGCCCGCCCCAGCGCTACCGGAGCCGCAGCTTCGTGTGGTGGCTCGGCACGCTCGGGCTCTGGGAGAAGTCCACGCCCGCGGAGGGCGCCGAGCACGTCACGATCGCCGTGAGCGGGGCGGGCGGTGGCCAGACCATCGACTTCCGCGACCTCGCGGCGAGCGGCATCACCCTCGTAGGCCGGGCGAACGCCTATGCCGACGGGGTCATGCGCTTCGGCTCCGACCTCGCCGAGAACATCCGCCGGGGCGACGAGAACTACCTCTCGATCCTCGACGATGCCGACGCCTACGTCGCCCGCACGGGCATCGATCTGCCCGAGGAGCCCGAGGCCCGCGAGCTCGGCCCGCTGCCGGAGTGCGTGGTCGATCCGGTCCTCGAACTCGACCTCGCGGAGGCGGGGATCACCTCGATCGTGTGGGCCACCGGTTTCCGCGTCGACTACGGCTGGCTGCAGGTCGACGCCCTCGACGAGCGCGGGCTGCCGAAGCACGAGCGCGGCGTCTCCTCCGAGCCCGGCGTCTACTTCCTCGGCCTGCCCTGGCAGTCGCATCGCGGTTCCACCTTCATCTGGGGCGTGTGGCACGACGCCAAGTTCATCGCCGACAAGATCGAGATCCAGCGCGGCTACCTCGCCTACGAGGGCAGCTCGGTCCCCGCGAGCGGTCTGCCGGCGCGCGCCGCCGCGGCCGCTCCCTCGCCGCAGCTCGCGAGCGCCTGAAGCCGCCGCTCGCGACTGGCTGCTGCCGGCTCGTGGCCCTCCCTGAGCCCCCTCCCGGATCTCCGAGAGGGGGCTCAGCCCGTTCTGGCGGGAGGGGTCTATATTCGGGGGCATGAACACCAAAGACGTGAACGGCGTGCTCTACACCTTGACGCGTCGCGATACCCCGGGTCCCGACCTGAGCGCCTGGTACTGGCTCGGTGCGGACGGCACGGTGCTGGAGCTCGAGGAGGGTGAGATCCGCGCGCTGCGGGCGAGCGACATCATTCTCGACGAGTAGCCGGTCCCGGTCCGGCAAACGATCCCCCCTTCGGGGGCTTCGGTGAGGAGGAGGGTGTGCCGTCGCCGCGGGCGATGGAGCCGAGTGAGAGACCGGCCGGCGCGGACCCCTCGGAGATCGGGATCCCGAAGAAGAGCCGCGGAAGCGATGCCGCAACCGGGGCCGGGCCGATCCAGAAGAGCCAGGAGCCGCTCCGACGACGCGGATGGTACATGCGTGCCGCATCCTCAGCACTCGCCCGAGGGCGCTCGCTCCGCGCAGGATGACGGTGCGGCTGGATCGGCATGGCCGGGACTCTCCCCCCGAGTGGCGAGAAACGCGGGTGATTTCGGCGATTCGCCCGTGTTTTCCGCCCCTCGACGATCGCCTCGGATCCTCGGATCCCGATCCTCGGATCCTCGGATCCCGATCCTGCCGGAGACTGCGCCCGGTCGGAGGGGCTCTCGAGGAATCCCCGTGGGACGCAAAAACCCCACCGCGAGGCAGTGGGGTTTTGGCGGAGGGTAGGGGATTTGAACCCCTGATGCAGGGTTACTGCATGCTTGTTTTCAAGACAAGTTCCTTCGGCCGCTCGGACAACCCTCCGCCGTCGAGCTTAGCAAAACGGGCGCTCCGCGATCCCGCGCCGACCAGACCCGCGCCGCCCCGCACGCGCCGACCAGACCCTTGCCCGTCCAGACCCGCGCCGCCGCGCAACCGTTTCGCGCAACCGTTTCGCGCAACCGTTTCGCGCGCCAGTTGTTGTCACCTCAACCGACGCGAGGTGACAACAACTGGCGCGCGAACGAGGCGCCCGGGCGCCGCGCGGAGGGGTGGGTGGGTGCGGTGCTCCGGCGCACTACTCCCCAGCCGAGGCCGAGGCCGAAGGGAAAGCCGAAGCCGAAGGGCTCATGACGCGGATCCCGTCGAGCGGTCGGGGCGGATCATCCCCGCGCGTGGTCGAAGAGCTCGGTGCTGAGGTAGCGCTCCCCCGTGTCGGGCAGGATCGCGACGATGGTCCTGCCCGCGTACTCTGGCCGCGCCGACAGCTCGCGCGCCGCGGCCAGCGCCGCGCCGGAGGAGATGCCGACGAGCAGCCCCTCGAGCGCGAGCGCCTCGCGCGCCGTGCGGATCGCCTCGTCCTGCGGGATCCCGATGATCTCGTCGGCGATCTCGATCTCCAGCACCGGCGGGAAGCCGTTGCCGCCGATGATGCCCTGGATCTTGTGCGGCTGGAACTCGCCGCCCTGCAGCACAGGCGCCTCCGCCGGCTCGACCGCGATCACGCGGATGGCCGGGTTCTGCGCCTTCAGGAAGCGCCCGGCGCCCGTCAGCGTGCCGCCGGTGCCGACGGTCGCGACGAGCACGTCGACCGAGCCGGCGGTATCCGCCCAGATCTCGGGACCCGTCGTGCGCTCGTGCACCGCCGGATTGGCGTCGTTGCCGCCCTGGCCCGAGAGGAACGCGCCCGGCGTCGCCTCGAGGATGCGCCCGGCCTCCTCGTTGGCCCCGGCCATCGCCTGCGGCCCGGGCGTGAGCACGAGCTCCGCGCCCAGCGCGCGCAGCAGGGTGCGCCGTTCCTCCGACACGTCGTCCGGCATCACGATGACCACGCGGTAGCCCTTGACGGCGCCGATCCACGCGAGCGCGATGCCGGTGTTGCCGCTCGTCGCCTCGATGATCGTGCCGCCCGGCTGGAGGCGCCCGTCGGCCTCCGCCGCCTCGACGATGGCGAGCGCGGTGCGGTCCTTCACACTCGAGGCGGGGTTCGCGGCCTCGAGCTTGCCCAGCACGCGTGCCCCTCCCGGGGGCACGACCCGGTTGATGCGCACGAGCGGCGTGCCGCCCACGAGCTCCGCGACGCTTCCGGCGACGCGCTCGGCGGGAATCTCGGGAACGGGGGAGGCCGCAGCCGCGGCGCTCCCCTGCAGCAGCTGATCAGACACTCACGGGCTCCGTTTCCACGTCGGCTGAGGCGGCCGGTGCCGCCGCATGCTGCTCGACGGTATCAGCGTTCCCCGTGTCCGGCACAGCCCCGCCGTCATCCGGCGACTCGAAGAAGCCGCGGGGGCGCGGCAGACCGAGATGCCCGCGGAACGTTTCGCTCTCGTACTCGCGGCGATGCAGCCCGCGCTCCTGCAGGATCGGCACGACCTCGTCGACGAAGCGATCGAGCTGCGACCACAGGTACGGCGACTGGATGTTGAAGCCGTCGGCCGCCCCGCTCGTGAACCACTCCTCGAGGAAATCGGCGACCTGCGCCGCCGTGCCGTTGATGATCGGGAAGCCGTCGATGATCGCCGAGTACAGCAGGTCCTTCGCCCGCAGGGGCTGGGCTCCGCCGGGCCTGCGGTCCGTGCGCGACGCCGCCTGCGCGAGGAGACGGTGCCCCTCGTCGTTGACGTCCGCCGCGAGCTCCTCGGTGATCAGCCCCTCGAGACCCAGCCCGGTGAGGTCGACGCCGATCCGGGCCGAGACCACGGCGAGATTGCGCACGCCGTGCCGCAGCGGCCCGCCGTTCCGCGGATTCCCGGTGAATTCCCGCCAGTACGCGGCGTCATGACCGCCGGTGACCGGATCCTCGTCGAGCGGGAGGGACGCGTTGAGCCGATCGTAGATCGCGATCGCCGCCTCGCGGGTGTCCCCGATGATCGGGGTGACCCCCGGCAGGAAGAAGACCTCCTCGGGGTTGCGTCCGAGCGCGGCCGCACGGGCGCGCACGTCGGCGTTGAACTCGGCCGAGTCGCGGATCGATTTCGGTCCGGTGAAGTTCACGTCGCACCACTTCGCGGTGAGCTGCCGCGACAGCTCGCTCGCACCCGCGTAGAGGAGGGGCGGGTGCCCCTGCGGCGGGCGCCGCAGGGGCAGCGTACCCTCGACGCTGAAGTGTTTGCCGGCCCAGTTGAGACGGTGGATCTTGCGGTCGTCGACGAAGGCGCCGGCCTCCTTGTCCTGGATGTAGGCGCCGTCCTCGACGCTGTCCCACAAGCGCTTCACGATCTCGATGAATTCGTCGGCCCGCTCGTAGCGGGTCTCGCCGCCGAGGTCGGGCAGGCTGAAGTTGCGTGCGGCGACGTCGTTCGCGCCGAGCACCACGTTCCAGGCGAGCCGTCCGCCGCTCAGGTGGTCGAGCGAGGCGGTGAGCCTCGCGAGGATGTAGGGATCGTAGTAGGTCGGGTGCGCGGTGACGACGATGCCGATCCTGCTGGTCTGCAGCGCGAGCTGCGACGCGAGCGTGAACGGTTCGAGCCGCCCGGTGTTGTGCGTGGTGATCCACTGCTCGGCGACGAGATCGCCCGGGAGGGTGTCGCCGAGGAAGAAGAAGTCGAATTTCGCGCGCTCGACGGCCTGCGCGGCGCGCAGCGCGTAGGCGAAGTCGAAGGCTCCGTCGGTGGGGGCCTCGGGCTGGCGCCACCCGCCCCAGTGGGTGCCGTTCACCCAGTACATGTAGCCCAGGTGCAGGTGCCGTGCCGGAGTATCGCTCATGATGTGCCTTTCTGATGTGCGGTTCGGAGTTCCGGGATCAGGCCCGGGCCGGATCCCCTGCGAGGCCGGGGAGGCGGGGCTGCGGGATCGCGGCGAGGAGTTCGCGCACGTAGTCGGTGCGCGGGCTGCGCAGCACGTCGAACGCGGTTCCGCTCTCGACCACGGCTCCGTGCTGCAGCACGAGGATCTCGTCGGAGATCTCGCTGATCACCCCGAGATCGTGGGAGACGAAAAGATAGGTGAGGTCGAGTTCGCGCTGCAGCTCGGTGAGGAGATCGAGGATCTGCCGCTGCACCGTGACGTCGAGCGCCGAGACCGGCTCGTCGCAGATGAGCACCTCCGGCCGGACCGCGAGCGCGCGGGCGATGGCGATCCGCTGACGCTGCCCGCCCGACAGCTCCGCGGTGTAGCGGCTCGCGACGCTCGCGGGGAGCCCGGTCAGATCGAGCAGCTCGGCGACCCGACGGCGCCGTTCCCCGCGGTTGCCGAGGCGGAATCCCGTGAGCGGCTCCTCGAGGATCGTCTCGACCGTGTGCCTCGGATTCAACGCGGCGAAGGGGTTCTGGTAGACGATCTGCAGTCGGCGGTAGAGCCGGCGGCGGCCCCGCGCGCCGCGGGCCTCGGGATCCACCGTCTCGCCGTGGATCAGAGCCGTGCCCGCGTCCGGCTTCGCAAGACCGGCCAGAGTGCGGATGAGCGTCGTCTTCCCCGATCCGGACTCGCCGACGATGCCGAGCGTGCTCCCCCGGGCGACGCTCAGCGAGACGTCGTCGAGCGCCACGACGGGCTCGCCCGCCCGGTCGGCGAAGGTCTTGCGGAGCCCCTCGGCGAGCACGACCGGGGGGTCGTCCGATCGCGCCTCCTCGCTTCGCGCTCGCGAGGCCTCGGTGCGCTTGCGCCGGGACTCCGCCACGTCGACGGCCGTGCGCCCGAGGTGGGACGACTCGATCAGCCGGCGCGTGTACTCCTCGGCCGGCGCCGACACCACCGCTGCGGCGGTACCCTGCTCGACCAGCCGGCCGTTCTGCAGCACGACGATGCGCTGTGCGCGCTCCGCGGCGACGCCGAGATCGTGCGTCACGAGCAGCACGCTCAGTCTCTCCGATCGGGTCAGCTCGACGAGCAGATCGAGGATCCGCTTCTGCACGGTGACGTCGAGGGCGGTGGTCGGCTCGTCCGCGACGATGAGCTCGGGCTCGGCGGCGATCGCGGCGGCGATGAGCACGCGCTGGCACATGCCCCCGGAGAGTTCGTGCGGACGGCTGTCGTAGACCTGCTCGACCCGTCGCAGGCCGACGCGATCGAAGAGCTCGAGCACCCGCTCGCGGCGCGCGGATCGGTCGAGTCCGGTGTGCACGCGCAGCGGTTCCTCGGCCTGCCTGCCGACCGGGATCAGCGGGTTCAGCCCGAGCAGCGCGTCCTGCGGGACGTACCCGATCGTGCGCCCCCGCAGCCGCTGGTACTGCTTGGGGCGGAGCCCGACGAGCTCGCGACCGTCGAGCCTGACCGACCCGGAGGCGATCCGCGCGTTGGCCGCCAGGGTGCCGGTCACCGCGCGGGCGAGCGTGCTCTTGCCCGATCCGGACTCGCCCACGAGCGCGAGGATCTCGCCGCGCGGCAGGGAGAACCCGACCTCGTCGAGCACACGGTGCGGGGCCCGCCCGCGCACCCGGTACTCCAGCGACAGCGAGGAGAACTCGAGAATGGTGCTATCCGACAACGCTGGTCCTCCCCTTGTTCATGGAGCGCCCGATCCGGTAGACCGCGAGCACCGAGATGACGATGACGAACCCGGGAAGCGTGCTGAGCCACCACTGGACCGTGAGGAACGAGCGGCCGCCCGCCACGAGCGCGCCCCACTCGGGAGTGGGCGGCGGTGCTCCGAACCCGAGGAAGCTGAGCGCGGCGACACCGAGGATCGCGGTGCCGATCTCGAGTGTCGCCGCGGCGAGCACCGAGCCGGAGGCGTTGGGCACGATGTGCCGGAAGAGCCGGTAGGCGGCGCCGTGCCCCGCGAAGGCGGAGGCCTCCACGTACGGCAGACCGCGGACGCGCAGCACCTCGGAGCGCATGAGGCGGGCGAACGTCGCGACGCTCGTGATCCCGATCGCGATCGCGATGTTGATGGTGCCGCGGCCGAGCGCCGTGACGATCGCGAGCGCGATGATGAGGCTCGGCACGGCTAGCATGATGTCGATCACGCGCATGAGGATCGTGTCGACCGCGCCCCTCAGCGCTCCCCCGACGAGCCCGATGAGCGAGCCGAACACCAGCCCGATGAGCACCGCGACGACCGCCGCCTGCAGCGACTCCGAAGTGCCGTGGACGGTGCGCGCGAACTGATCGCGGCCGTAGTCGTCGGTGCCGAACGGGTGCTCGGCGCTCGGCGGCAGGAAGCGGGAGTACGCGTCCTGCTGGAGCGGATCGAACGAGGTGAACCACTGCGGCGCGAACGCCGCGGCGAGCACCACCGCGATCCAGATCCAGGCGGCGAGGAGCGCAGGGCGTCCGAACACCGCCGAGAGCAGGCGGCGGCCGGCCGATGGGGCGCCGTCGCCCGCGGTGCCGTTCTGCGATCCGGGGGGTCCCGTTTCGGCGCTGCCGCGGGACTGCCTCGCATCCCCCGGGTCGCGGGGATGGGCGCGGCTGCCGTCGGCGCCGGGCACGGCGCGGGGCGGCGAGATGAGGTCGGTCATCGTTCCTCCAGGGAGATCCGCTTGTCGATCAGCGGGTAGAGCGCGTCGACGATGAAGTTGACGACGACGAAGATCGCGGCGCTCACCGTGACGCAGACGAGCACGACCGGCGTGTCGCGGCCGTCGACGGCGTCGACGATCACACGTCCCACCCCGAGCCGGGAGAACACCGTCTCCGTCAGCACCGTGCCGCCGATCATGATGCCGACGGTGGTGCCGAAGGAGGTGACGACCGGCAGCAGCGAATTGCGCAGGGCGTGCCGGATGACGACGGCGCGCTCGCCCAGACCCCAGTTGCGCACCGTCTCGATGTACGGCGACGTCAGCGCCCCGCGCAGGTTCGCGGTGAGCAGCTGGGAGATCGCGCCCGCGCCGGGGATCGCGAGGCCGAGCGAAGCGACGAGGAGCCCGAGGAAGCTGTCGTTCCCCGTGGACGAGATGACGCCGAGCTTGAACGCGAAGAACTGGAGCAGCAGCAGACCGATCCAGAACGGGGGCACGGCGACCGCGATCGCCGGGAGCGAGAGCAGCGTCTCACGCGCCCACTTCCAGTCCACGAGCTCGATGAGCACGGAGAGCCCGATGCCGAGGATCACGGCGAGCAGGAGACCGGTCGCCGCGAGCTCCAGCGTCTGCCCGAAGGACTCGAAGTAGAGCTCGGTCGCAGGCCTGCGCTGGTAGATGCTGTCGCCGAAATCACCGTGAAGCGCACCCCAGAGGGCATCGAAGTACTGCACGAGCACCGGCCGATCGAGGCCGAGGAGGGCTCGCTGCTCCGCGAGGAGCGCCTCGATGTCCTCTCCATCGGCCCCGAAGGTCAGACCTCCTGCGGCGTCGCCCGGCAGGATGTAGAGCAGGAAGAAGCTCGCGGTGAACGCGCCCCAGAGCACGATCACGCCGTACATGAGCCGCTTGCCGAGATACCGCGCGAACGCGGCGGCGCCGTTCCGGTGCGAGGCCCGGAGGCCGGCGCGCGCGGCGCCCGGCCTCCGGGTGATCGACGTAGCCATGATGCTCCTCGCGGATCGCCTACTCGGCCGGCGTCAGCCAGGCGTCGTACAGCAGTTGGTCGAGACCGTTGTTCTTGATGTCGTGCAGCCGCGGCGACGACACCCAGATGTCGGTGTCGACGGAGAGATTCAGCACGTACGCGTCCTCGGAGAGGATGCGTGCCGCCCGGTCGACGACGTCCTGGCGCGCGGCGTGATCGAGGATCGTGTTCTGCTCCTGGAGCAGCGCGTCGAGCTCCTGGCCCCGCTCGTCGTCATCGCGGATGAAGGAGCGGTTCGAACCCGTCTTCACGCCGTAGTTGGCGCGCAGCACGTCGGCGTCCGGCGAGGAGTGGTACCAGTAGGCGATGTCGTACTCGCCCGAGAGGAGCTTCTCGTTCGCCTCGGCGGCGAGCGGCACGTCGATCACCAGCTCCACGCCGATCTGCTTCCACTGGTCCTGCACGGCGGTGGCGGCGGGCCGATCGCTCGGGAAGCGCAGCGAGAGGCGCTCGCCGTCGGCGTTCACCCGGATGCCGTCGTCCCCGATCTCCGACCAGCCGGCCTCCTCGAGCAGTTCGACGGCACGGTCGGGGTCGTAGCGGAGGAACTCGCTCTGGTCCGAGAAGAAGGGGTTCTCCGGGCTGAGCGGTCCCTGGGCGGGGAGGTCGTATCCGTTCGAGGTGAACTGCACGAGCGCCTCGCGGTCGATGCCGTACTGCAGCGCCTGGCGCACCTTCACGTCCTGCAGGAACTTCGAGGAGGTGTTGACGGGCCACTCCTCCCCCGTCGCCGGATTCACGGCCTCCGACGAGACGTTCAGGCCCGCCGCCTCGAGCTCGGGCACGTAGGTGCCGTCGACCCAGTAGATGAACTGCAGTTCATCCGATTTGACGGCGCCGTTGCGCACCGAGTCCTCGGGGATGATCTTGTAGACCACCTGGTCGAGGTACGCCCGGCCCTCATGATCGAAGTACTCCGGCGCCCAGTCGTAGTCCTCTCTGGCCTCGAGCACGATCTCCTGGTTCTCCGTGTAGGAGGCCAGCGCGAAGGGCCCGCTGCCGTCGACCGACTTCTGCCGCTCCTCGACCGGCAGTTTCGCGGTGGCCTCCGAGACGATGCCGGCGTGCGCGCGCGACAGGCTCGGGAGGAACGCGGCGTTCGGCTCGGCGAACTCGACGACCACCTCGTACTCGCTCGGCACCGAGATCGACGAGAGGCCCTGCACGATGGTCTTCGCGCTGGAGTGGATCCCCTCCCGCTGCAGGCTCTCGAAGTTCGCCTTGACCACCTCGCCGGTCAGCTTCGTGCCGTCGTTGAAGGTGACATCGTCGCGCAGGGTGAAGCCGTACGTGCGCGCGTCGTCGCTCACGGTCCACTCCTTCGCGAGCCACGGCTCGATCTCCGAGGTCTCTGGGTTGCGGAAGACCAGCGAGTCGGAGAGGGCGCGCGCCACGTGGCGCCACACCTGGTTCACGACCGCGGCGTCGACGCCCTGCGGATCGGCATCGAGACCGATGTTCAGCGTTCCGCCGTAGCGGTCCTCCTCGCTGGTCTCCGCTGCCGGGTCTCCTGCGTTCGCAGTGGTCGAGGAGCAGGCGGTGAGCGCCAGGGCTCCTGCGACGAGTGCCGCCGCGGCGAGGTGCAGGCCGCGCCATCTCTTGGGGGTGTGCATGATCGGGATCAGTCCTCTCGTGTGTCCGGGTACAGTTCGTCGAGCTGCGCGAGGAGCGCGTCGCCGAGCTGCGGGATGCGTGCTGACGCCAGGTTGGCGTCGAGTTGTTCGGGCTTGCTGACGCCGAGCAGCACACTCGTCACGGCCTGCTCTCGCAGGATCCAGCGCAGAGCGATCTGCGACGTCGTCGCCCCCTCCGCCTCGGCGAGTGCTGCGAGCGCGCGGGTGCGCCGCAGATAGGCCTCGGTCAGGAAGTCGGTGCCGAGGAACTCGCTGCGGCCGGCGCGGGCGTCCTCGGGAATGGCTCCGTGCAGGTACCGGTCCGTGAGCAGGCCCTGCGCGAGCGGAGAGTAGACGACCACGCCGAAACCGTGCGTCTCGGCGAGATCGAGCACGTGCCCCGGCCGTTCGATCGTGCGATCGAGGAGCGAGTAACGCGGTTGCACGAGTGCGGCCGGCGCGCCCGCCTCGGCCAGGAGCGGCGCGATCGCGGCGATCGCCTCGGGCGGGTAGTTCGAGAGGCCCGCGTAGCGCGCCTTGCCCTGCCGCACGATGTCGGCGAGCGCGATGGCGGTCTCCTCGAGCGGGGTCGCGGGATCATGCCGATGCGAGTAGAAGACGTCGACGTGCTCGACGCCCAGTCGGGCGAGGCTGCGATCGATCTGGTCGAGGAGGTGCTTGCGCGACGCGCCGGCCCCGTACGGGTGCGATGCGATCTGGTTTCCGGCCTTCGTGCTGATGGTGATCTCGTCGCGGTGGGCGCGCAGTTCCCGCCCCAGCACGTCGCCGAGCGCGCGCTCGGCGTGGCCGTACGGCGGCCCGTAGCGGTTGGCGTTGTCGAAGTGGGTGATCCCGCGATCGAACGCGCCGACGATGAGGTCCGCCTGGGCCCGGCGCTCGCGCGTCTCACCGAAGCTGTGCCAGAGGCCGAGCGCGAACGCGGGCAGCAGGAGGCCCGACCGTCCGGCGCGACGATAGGGCACACCCCGATGGGCGAGTTCTCCGA
>NZ_JAIVPF010000095.1:0-3200 GCF_053528595.1 Leucobacter sp.
ACGGCCTCGCAGGGCGCCCCCACCGACGCCGATCGCGTGTTCGAGTTCGAGGACGGCTCCCCGATCTTCTCCGGCGTGCGGCGCGTAGAGGTGGACGAGACGAAGCACTGGGCGTTCGTGACCAACCTCGGCACCTCGCGCGGCGGCGCGGGCGGGCCCGAGGGCTTCATCGCGGTGCTCGATCTCACGAAGCGCGGTGCCGAGGCCGTGGTCGCCCGGGTGAAGATCCCCGATGCCGTCGGCAGCGTGGGCATCACGGTCGATGAGGAGAACAGCTTCGCCTACGTGGGATCGATGGTCGGCGACAAGCTGTACCGGATCGACTACTCGAATCTCGACGCGAGCGACCCGAAGAACCTCGACCTCAACGCGGCCGCGGTGACCGAACTGCCCGCCTCGGTGGGAGCGAACGCGCGCCCGACGTACAGCCCGGAGCTGAAGCGCGTCTACGTCTCCGCATACGCCGCTCCGAGCGGCACGATCTCCGTGGTCGATGCGGACCCCGCGAACACGGGCACCTACGGCACGGTGATCGACACGATCGCCACCGGGCCGACGAATTCCGTCGCGATCGACGGCGAGCGGGGTCTGCTGTACTCCGCGAATCTCGGCGACAAGAAGGTCGCGGTCTTCGACACCGATGACCACGAGCCGCTGATCGAGGTCCCGACCTCCGGAAACGCGGTCAACCTCGGCATCGATCCCGACACGCACGAGGTCTGGGTCTCGAACTTCGCCGCGACCGGCAAGGCCGACGTCTTCAAGATCGACGAGGTCGAGACGACCGCTCCCGCTCCGGCCGTCGTCGACGTTCCGGATTCCGACTCCATCCCCACGCGGTTCACCCACTCGACCGAGTGGGTCGCGGGGGAGAAGCTGCAGGTATCGGGCACCGGCTGGGTGAGCGGTACGAGCACGGGATCGAAGATCGGCGTGAAGCTCGACGAGGGCAACACGGAGCGCACGACGCCCATCGACTACCCCGACGCCCCCGACGCGGTGTGGGCGGTCGTCGAGGCCGGGGCCGACGGGTCCTGGACCGCGGAGTTCGACTTCCCCTCGGCCGATATCACCTCCACCCCCTGGTCCGCCGGTGAGCAGCACACCTTCCGCCTGCTGACGGGATCGATCGGCGCTGCCGAGGACGACCTCATCCGCACCGCTCAGGGTGCGGTGGACGTGGTCTCCGAGCCCACCGTGGACGCGAGCGGCTGGCAGGTCACGTCCAGCGCCGCCTACGACACCGGGGTGCAGAACGGGTACCAGCTGGCGCTCGACGACGACAACGACACGGTGTACATCACGGACGCGAAGTGGCGCAGCGAGACCCGCGATGCCACCACCGGTGAGATCACGGCGAGCGAGGGCACCGGCAAGGTGTCGCGCTTCCACAGCGAGACCCACGAGAAGATCGACGAGCAGTCGTTCCTCGGGCTGAGCCGTAACGAGCGCCCCATCACGATCAGTCCCGGCACGGGCAAGCTCGTGCAGTTCGACGCCGCGAGCGGCGATCTGACCTCGAACCACTCCTTCCTGTCGCTCACCCGGAACGACGGCAGCGGCAAGGAGTCGGAGCGCTTCGACTGGACCGGTGTGACCGCGAACTCGCAGAACAGCATGCGCACGACGTTCTCGCCCTACGGCGTGGCGGTCGACGGCAAGCTCGACGGCGGCACGATCGTCACGACGACGGCCCGGGCGCGCGACGCGGCCGCGGGCTACGGCGGCAACGTCGTGATCTACACGGCCTCGCAGGGTGCCCCGACCGATGCCGACCGCGTGTTCGAGTTCGAGGACGGCACCCCGATCTTCAACGGGATCCGCCGCATCGCGGTCGATGAGACCCAGCATCGCGCCTACATCACCAACCTCGGCAACTCGCGGGGTTCGGGATCCGACGGCTACATCACTGTGCTCGACCTGACGAAGCGCGGCGCCGCGGCGGTGCTCGCGCAGGTGACCGTGCCCGGCGCCGACGGCGCCGTGGGGGTGACCGTCGACGAGGGGAACAACCGCATCTACGTGGGCTCCATGGTCGGCGAGAAGCTCTACGTCATCGACGGCGACGAGATCGACACCAGCGATCCGAAGTCCCTGACGCTGAACGACGACGCGATCACGGCGCTCGACGCGACGGTGGGCGCGAACGCGCGCCCCACCTACAACGCCGATCTCAAGCGCGTGTACGTCTCGGCGTACGCGGCTCCCAGCGGCACGATCACCGTGGTCGATGCCGATCCCGAGAGCGAGACCTACGGCGAGGCGATCGACACCATCACCACCGGTCCGACCAACTCGGTCGAGATCGACGGCGAGCGGGGCCTGCTGTACTCGGCGAACCTGGGCGACAAGAAGGTCGCGGTCTTCGACACCGAGGACCACGAGCTGCTGCTCGAGGTGCCGACCTCGGGCAACGCGGTGAACCTCGGCATCGACCCGGTCACGCACGACGTGTGGGTGTCGAACTTCGCCGCGACGGGCAAGACCGATGTCATCACGGTGAACGCCCCCGCTGATCAGGATCCCGCGTTCAACTACACCCAGGTGAAGTCGAACACCACGCAGGCGAACGCCGGCGTGCTGATCACCCCGAAGGAGGTCGTGGTGGGCGAGCCCATCACCATCTCGGGGACGGGATGGTTCAAGCAGGACGGCACCGGCGGATCCGCCGGCCCGATCTTCATCAACCAGCCTTCGGGCGGCACCGGACCGGTGAGCGTCGAGGGCCGTACGATCGAAAATCAGATCCCCGGCAGCGCCTACGCCGATCCGCGTGCGCACGGCGTCTGGCTGAGCGACGCGGAGGGCAACTGGTCGATCACGATCCCGTTCCCGACGCCCGAGAACTCGACGCTCACGGAGGAGACGGCCTGGAAGGCCGGCGACACCCAGAGCATCAGGATCCTCACCGGCTCGCTCGCCAGCGGCGACCACGCGCGCAACCCCTCCGTGGAGTTCTCGGTCGTGGCGGCTCCGGTCGTCGACGAGGCTCCGACGGTGACCGCTGACCCGGAGAGCGTGTCTGCGGTCGAGGGCGCTTCCGCGAGCTTCTCGGCTGCGGCTTCGGGTTCGCCGGTGCCGTCGGTGCGGTGGGAGTCGAGGAAGGGTTCGGGTTCGTGGGCGCCGGTCGCGGGTGCGACGTCGTCGACGTTGCGGCTTGCGAAGGTGTCGGCGGGTCTGTCGGGTACGCAGTACCGTGC
>NZ_JAIVPF010000096.1:0-37767 GCF_053528595.1 Leucobacter sp.
GAGCAGTATGCTCAAGGGATCACGCGCGCTCGGTCGTGCTCGCAAGCTGTTCGGGATGATCGCGGCGACCGCGGTCGCCGCGATCATCCCGAACAGCTTGCGAGCACGACCGAGCGCGCGTGATCCCTTGAGCATACTGCTCCCTTACGTTCCCCACGGCCCGTCCCCCACGGCCCATCCCGGTTGTCTCACGCGCGGCGCTCCCCGGGCGCGCGCATGCATACCTTCAAAACCGTAGTGCGCGCACGGCTCCCGTGGAGGTTCGCGAGGGTGAAGAAGCGGGTGAAACCTTCGCGGGGCCGAGGATCGCGGCGGCGCCGCGCGGTCCCGGCCGGGCCGCGGCGCGGCCGCCGGCCGCATCGGGATCCCGGCCCGGCCTCCGCCAGCCGGCCCAGCTCCGCGACGATTCCCGGCGGTACACTCTCCGCGTGACTCCTGCCGCTCTCGACGCCGCCCCGGCCCGCCCGTCCGCGGCGCCGGAACGGGCGACGATGGCGGCTTCGGCACCGGCTCCCGCAGCGGGGACGTCGACGACGACGCTCGCCCCGGAGGTCTGGCGCGCACGCGAGATCGCCCACGAGCGCCGCGCCGACGTCCTCACCGCGGCGCACCGAGAACGCCGGCGGCGGGGCGAGGCCCACCCCGTCGAGGACTTCCTCTGGACCTACTACTCGGTGAGGCCCAACGAGCTGCGGCGCTGGCATCCCGGAGCAGGCGCGACGCTGCAGGAGGCCGCCCGGCAGCGAGAATCCTGGCGCTACTACGCGGCGGTGGCCGGCTCGCCCGCGGACGCCGCCGTCGACGCGGCCGCGTTCTTCGCGAAGCGGGGCGGCACGGTCGACTACGTGGAGCAGCTGCTCGCGGCCACACTCGGGCGCACCCCGAGATACGGCTGCTTCGGGCTGCACGAGTGGGCCATGGTCTACCGCATGACTCCCGAGCAGCTGCGGCACGCGGCGCTGCCGCTGCGCATCGGTCACGCCGCGACCGATCGTGTGGTCGAGACGCACCCGATCGGCTGCAGCCACTTCGACGCGTTCCGCTTCTTCACCGCCGAAGCCGCACCGCTCAACGCGCTGCGGCCGACGCGGGAGAACCAGCCCGGCATGGAGCAGTCCGGGTGCCTGCACGCCGGCATGGACGTCTACAAGTGGGCCGCGAAGCTCGGCCCGATCGTGCCGGGCGAGCTGCTGCTCGACTGCTTCGAGCTCGCCCGCGATATCCGCCAGGTCGACATGCAGGCCTCGCCCTACGACGTCACGGGATACACGGGCGCCGCAGGCGAAGCGCTGCTCCCGATTCCCGTCGAGACGGCCGCGGGCAAGCGCGAGTACGTGCGGCGGCAGCGGATCTTCGCCGAGCGCGGGAACGCGCTGCGCGAGCGCGTGCTCTCGGCGATCTCGATCGCCCGCGCGGCCCGGGGGGCGTAGGCCGCGCGGATCGGATCGGAGCCGCTCCCGCCTCGACCAGACCTCAGAAGAGCGTGGGCGCGGGATCGCCCGGCACGGCCGCCGCGAGACGCCGCTCGGGCGGCGAGGGCGCGCGCGGGGCGCGATCCCGACCCGACCACTCCAGACCGTAGCGCCGGATGAGCGGGCGGATTCGAGCGGCGAGCTCCATGCGGTACGCCTGCGGGGCGCGGCTGGCGCTGCCCGGGTAGAGGGAGCGGTACATCGGCAGCAGCTCCGGGTGCTCGCGCTCGAGCCAGGCGAGGAACCACGGCTTCACGTGCGTGCGCAGGTGCAGGGGGCCGTACATCACCGAGCGCGCTCCCGCATCGCGGATGTCTCGCAGCAGGGGCTCGAGCTGGGCCGCCGAGTCGGTGAGTCCGGGCAGCACCGGCATGAGGAACACGTCGGGTGCGAAGCCCGCATCGCGCGCCGCGGCGACGGTGGCGAGCCGCGCCTGCGTGCTCGGCGTGCCGGGCTCGACGGATCGCTGCAGATCGGGGTCGGCGACCGCGATCGACATCGCCAGCTCGACGGGCGCGCGCTCCGCCGCCTCGGCGAGCACCGGCAGATCGCGCCGCAGCAGGGTGCCCTTCGTGAGGATCGACAGCGGCGTGCGCGCGCGTGCGAGCGCCCCGATGACCCCGGGCATGAGCCGGTACCGGCCCTCGGCCCGCTGGTAGGGGTCGGTGTTGGTGCCCAGCGCCACCGCGTCGCCGCACCACGACGGCTTCGCGAGCTCGCGTCCCAGCACCTCGGCCACGTTGACCTTGACGACGACCTGCGAGTCGAAGTCGCGACCGGTGTCGAGGTCGAGGTACCGGTGCGAGCCCCGCGCGAAGCAGTAGACGCAGGCGTGGGAGCAGCCGCGATAGGGGTTGATGGTCCACGAGAAGGGCATGGACGACTCGCCCGGCACCCGGTTGAGGGCGCTCTTCGCGAGCACCTCGTGGAAGACGAGCCCGGCGAACTCGGGAGCCCGCACCGTGCGCAGGTGCCCCGGCACCGCGGCGACCTCGCCCAGCTCGAGGCCGGGCAGCGCCGCCCCCGACGTCGCCCCTACGCTCTGACCGCTCCACCTCACGCACTCATTCGAACATATGTTCGAATGAAAGTCCAGTCCGGACCGGAATGCGCGAGAGCGCGCCCCTCATCGAGAAGGGGCGCGCTCTCGCGGGTCGCCGCCGATGCCGCGGGTCGGCCGGAGTGCCCCCCGACCGCCCCGCAGCGATCCGCGCTACGCCCGCTTGCGGGTGCGGCGCTGCAGCACGAGCACCGCGGCACCGAGGCCGAGCAGCAGCGCCGCAGCCGCGACGATCCCGCCCACGGTGGCGCCGGTGGTGCTCAGGCCATCGCCGCGCTCACCGCCGGTGCCCCCGACATCGCCACGATCCCGGTACTCGTTGTCGAGCACCAGCCCGGCCGACGCGAGCGCCTCGGCACTCACCGTCACCGTCGCGGTACGGCCGTCGGAGTCGACGGTCATGCCCTCGCTCCCGGCGCTCCACTCGGCGCCGACCCACTCGGCGCCGGCGGGGTTCTTCCCGGCCTTCTCCGTGAGGGTCACCTCGGTGCCGATCGGGAAGCCGTCGATCGCGACGGACTCCTCCGGGGTGACCGTCACCTCGCGCCGCTGCTGCTCGCCGAGCAGATCGGTCCACTCCACGATGATCTCGAAGGCGGTGTCCTCCGGAACCATGCCCTCGCCCGAACCGCTGACGATCTTGGTCAGCTCGAGGCTGCCCACCGATGCCAGTACGCCATTGGTGAGGAGGAGCTCGTGCGCGCCCGCGGGCTGCACGGTCAGGGTGGCGGTGCCGTCCTCGTGCACGACGAGATGGTCGTCGGCACTCCAGACCGGGGTGAGCCACGTGAAGCGGCTGCCCTCGGCGGGCTTGGCCTCCGACAGCGTCACCTCGGTGAACGCCGGGAGATCCTCGCCGAACTCGACCGAGCTGCCGTCGGTCGGCACCACGAGCGTCTTCGACTGCGGCACCAGTTCGCCGCCCTCTGTGATGTTCCAGGTCGCGGTGACCTCGACCGTGTCGGGCACGTCGGCGTCATCGGCCAGGATGCCGTCGAACTGCTTCGAGAGCGAGAACGTACCGGCGGTCCAGTTCGCCTCGTTCGTCACGGAGACGAGCGTCACGTCGTCCTGCTGCTCGGAAACCACCACGGTCGCAGAGCCGTCTCCGGCATCGGTGACCCCCGTGCCGCCGAAGGAGATCGTGCCCCAGTCGACGGTGTCGATCGCGGGGCGATCGCCCTCGGTGATCGTCACGACGGTGCCCGCGGGCAGGTCGACGCCCAGGGGCGTCGGCTCGCTCGCATTGATGAGCAGCTCGCGCGACTGCGGTTCGCCGTCGGCGTCCTCCCAGGTCGCGGTGACCGGGAACTCCGCGTCGGCCGGCACATCGGCGACGGCTTCGCCGGCGAGCACCTTCAGCAGGCTGATGCCCGCAACCGACGTGGCGGCGTGGTTCTCGAGCACCACCGCAGCGTCGGCCGTGCGGCCGATCGTCACGATCGCGCTGTTCCCCTCGCCGGCCGCGACGTTCGTGCCGCTCCAGCCCGGTGCGCCCCAGGCGATGCTCGAGCCGTCCACGAGGGGCGTCTCGGTCAGGGTCACCTGCGTGCCGATGAGCAGGTCGTGGCCGAACGCGACGGGGGTGCCGTCGGTCGGAACGGTCAGCTCCTCGGTCTGCGGCTCGCCGCCCTCCTCCTGCCAGCTCGCCGTCACGGAGACCGCGCCGGGAACCGCCGGGTTCTCGGCCTGATCGCCGGTCACCAGCTTCGAGAGCGAGAAGGTGCCCACCGTGCGCGAGGCCGAGTTCGTCACGGTCACCGCCGCCGGGGTGGCCACGTGATCCGCGGTGATGGTCACCGGATTCGGCGAGACGACGGGGGTCGCCCAGGTGAGCGTGTCGTCATCGGCCGGCTGCGCCTCGGTCACCGTCACGACGGCCCCGATCGGCAGATTCTCCAGCGTCTCCGATTCGCCGCCCTTGAGCGTGAACGTGCGATCGGCCTGCGCGGGGACGTTGCTCCCCAGGCCGCTCACGTCGATCGCCGCGGTGAAGGTGAACTCCTGCTCCAGGGCGTTCGGGTGGGTCGCCGCGGTGCCCTCGATCACCTTCGCGATCTGCATCTGCCCGAGCTGCGCCTCGTTCGTCAGCTCGACGGCGACGTTCGAACGCGGGCTGATCGACGCCGTGGCGACGGTCCCGTCCTCGCTGAGCACGATGCCCTCGCCCTCCGCGAACCGCGGTGTGCCGAAGGACACGCCGGGCACGGTCGGGAAGGTCGGCTCGGAGAGCTCGATCGTCCAGCCGTTGCCGCGCTGGAAGTGCCCGCTCACGGCCTCGCCGTTCAGCGGGACCGCGAGGGTGTAGGTGTTCTCCGGCGTCGAGGCCCCGGGAGCGAACTCGCGCACCTGCACGTCGAAGGTCGTGCCGTCCGGCACGAAGGCCGCGCCGGCGCCCGTGATCTTCTTGGAGACCGCGACCGAGCCCTTGGCGACGCCCGTGCCCGTACCCGAACCGGAGTAGTTCATGGTCACCTTGCCCGAGCGGTCGACGCCCGATCCGGTGATCTGGTTCGTGTACTCGGTGCCGCGCGCGTCGATGCCGCCGCTCGTGGTGCAGGTGGTGTACGAGATCACATACTGGTAGTCGCGATCGAACTCGCCGCCCTCCGGCTGCCCGATCGTGAGCGTCAGCGTCTGCCCGTCGATCTCGGCGACGGTGAGGTCGGTGAGGTTCGCGGGGTTCGGGGTCAGCCCGCCGCCCGAGATCTGATCGAGCACGCGCACGTTCAGGCCCAGACGCGCCTCGAGCCCCTCGCTGGGATCGCCCGCCACGCAGACGCCGTGGGTCTCGCTGAGCACGTCCTCGAGCACGAGCTCCTCCAGGCCGTCGACCCGCTCACCGGGGATCGTGACGGTCCAGTCGAGCGTCGTGAACGCCGAGTGCTCGACCCCGTCGAGGGTCTTCGCCGCGGTGTTCAGGTTGCCGCTCTTGGCGTAGCTGCGACCGGGCACCTCGGCGGTCCCCGTGGTGACCTGGCCGTCGACGGAGGCGGAGTTCGCGTAGACCGTGCCGCCCTCGGGCAGCTCCTCGCTCGTCACGTACGTGTAGTAGGTGATGATGTAGCGCCAGTCCGAGGTCTTGAACGCGAAGTCCTCGGTGTTCTCGATCGCGAAGGTGACGTTGAACGCGTTGCCGCTCTGCGAGTTGATCGTGCGCTCGAGCTCGTCGGTGACCTCGCTCCGGCGATCGCCGCTCGGGCCGTACTGCTCGTGCACCGTGAGGCCGCTGATGGTGTCGGCGCCGACCTCGTGTCCGCTGCCGAGCGACTCGGCGAGGGTGAAGCTGTTCTTGCCGACGAGCTCGCTGCCCGGAACCGTGACGGTCCAGCGGATCTTCCCGTTGCGCTCGGTGCCGCCGAGCACGGAGCCCGACTTCGCCACGCTCTGGTGCCAGGGACGGTTGGTGACCTGCCCGATGCCGATGCCGGCCTCGCCCCAGCCCTCGATCTCGGCCGAGTTGGTGTAGACGGTGCCCGCCGGATCGATGTTGCCGTCCGGGGTGCAGGTCTGGTACTTGATGCGGTAGGTGACCCCGGCGTCGAAGCCGCCCTCGGGGGCGTTCAGGTCGATGCCGAACGAGGTGTCCCCCGGCGCGCCGTCGAACTCCGCGAGCTCGGTCACGTTGACGACCGTGTCGCCGCGCACCGTCTGCACGATGAATCCGGTGGGGTCGCACAACTCGTGGCCCGCTCCCAGCGTGTCGGTGATGTGGGCCACACTGCCCCCCGCGGCGACCAGCGAGGCGCCCGGGATGTCGACCGTCCACGTCATCGACCAGTTGTTGCCGTTCATCACGCCCGACTTCGACACCTCGTCGGGGAGCGTGATGCCGCTGTCGATGCCGCCCTCGCCGGGCAGCTCCACCACGCCGGAGACGCCGTTGAGGTCGAACTCGACCTGCTCCTCGGTGGTCTCCTGCACCGCGCGGGCGTCGAACTGGAAGGTGCCGCGGATCTCGTCCCAGCCCTCGACCGCTTCGGTGAAGGTGCAGGTGAGCACTCCCGTGCCGTTGTCGGGCACGCAGCTCGCCCAGGTGACGATCTCGCCGTCGCCGTTCGGCCCCGTGAGGTCGATCGGCGGTGCGGGCAGCACGAAGTCGAACACGTCCGGCAGGCCGAGCGTGAACGTCTCCCCCGGCTGCGGGTTCGCGTCCGTCGCGTCCCACTCGCCCGTGATGGTGAATTCGTCGTTCACCGTGAGCTGCCCGGTGAGCTCGTTCCCATCCGGGTCGGTCAGCTTGATGTTGGAGATCTCGACGTCGGGGTTCGTCCCGACCGCCTGGGCCGGAGCCGCTCCGACTCCGCCGACCACCAGAGCACCGCCGAACAGGGCTACGGCGAGCCCTCCGGCGATCCACCTCCCGGCACTTCTCATTGCACGTCTGAAAGCTCGTTTTCGCACGATGACTTCCGCTCCCTCTCCTTGGCATGACAAGACCGCCAATAGCTCGCTGTCCCCACGTCAGAGCTATTTCCCCTCCGTTATCCAACCGGAGGTATGGGTCAAGGACCTAGACAAAGGTCGAATAATTCACCCTGATCTTCACCCTTTGGCCAATCCCGCGAGGCGGCCGCAGGCCGGGGAGGGAGGGCCGCCGCACTCGTTCCCGCGCCCGGCCGACGCGCGGAGCGCTGAGAGGAGCAGCCCGGAACGACAGACCGCCGGCGCTTCAGACCGCCGGCTCCTCCAGCAGGCCCAGCACCGCGGCACGGGTGAGCGCGGCCTCGCGGGAGGACACCCCGAGCTTGCGATAGACGGTGCTCAACTGCGACTTCACGGTGTTGCGCGACACGAAGAGCCTCGCTGCGATCTCGTCCAGCGCGCCGGTCTCGGCGAGCGCCGCGAGCACCGCCTGCTCACGACGGGTCAGGCTCGCCACGGGCGCCTCCACGCTCTCGAACGATTCCGCCTCGGCGCCCATGAGCGAGACGATCGCGGGCGCGACGCCCGCTCGGAGCAGCGTCTCGCCCAGGGCGTCCCGATCTCGCGCGGCGACGGCGCGCAGCGGGGCACGCAGGCCCGCAGCCCGGATCAGCTCGGCGATGCGCCTCGCCACCGTCTCCGCATCCCGCCGGTGTCCGGCCCGCAGCGCCGCGCAGGCCAGCACCAGCTCGGCCTCGAGGCGGTTCCGCGGCGTCGGGGAGGGGGCCTTGAGCACCCGCTGAGCCTGCACCGCGGCCGCGGCAGGGCGATCCAGCGCCAGCTCGGCCCGCGCGAGGGCGAGGCGGCACGACGAGCTGTGCTTCGCGGACCGGGCGGCGATCCGCCGGGCGGCGTTCGGCTCCCCGGCGGCGAGGCGGAGGTCGGCCTCCGCCGCGTCCAGCAGACCGCGCGCCATCGCGGTTCCGGGCGTGGAACCCCGCTGTTCACGGAGGCGCGCGAGCCGCAGGAGCCCGGCATCGACCTCGCCCGCGAGACGATCGCGGCGCGCGCGGACCAGCGCGTACAGCGTCCAGTGCTCGACGATCTCGGCGATCGGCCCGGCCTCGGCGAGATAGCGCTCCGCGGCGCTCGGGTCGCCGTCTTCGAGGGCGAGCACCGCCATGCCGAGGTTGAAGAAGTCGGCCGGGCTGGATTCCCGCCAGCCCGGGGGCCACTCCGCCGCGTCCGCCTCGGCCAGCAGCCGCCGCGCGAGCGGCAGCTCTCCGCTCAGTGCCGCGAGGCCGGCGCGCAGGGAGAGCGGGTCGACCCGGTCGGCCCTTCCGGCCTCGATGTGCGCGGCATCCGCGAGTTCCAGGCATCGCCGGGCGAGATCGAGATCCCTGAGGTAGAAGGCGCCGATCCCGAGGTGCACCTGCAGAGTCGGCCCCATGCGGCCCAGCGCGCCGAAGTCCTCCTCCGTCAGCGCCGAGAGATCCTGCGCCGCCCGCCGGATGAGCGGAAGCGCCCGCCCGGAGAACGGCGTCAGCCGCAGCGCGGCCGCCTCGAACGCGCGGTAGACGACGCGCTCCCGGTGCAGGCCGCGGTTGGGGTGCAGCCGCTGGAACAGGGACTCCGTGGAGAGCAGTTGCAGTGCGCGCGGCCGGGTGCGCGGATCCATGTTGGAGAGCAGCACGAGCATGACGGTGAGGGCGGGATACCCGCGGAGGCCGGCAGCCGGGACACCGGTGAAGATCTCGTAGGTCTCGTCGCGCGTCTCCAACAGCTCGATCATGTTGGCGAAGACGACCTCGGTCGCGAGGGCGGGATCGTCCAGCTCGAACGCCGCCCGCAGGGCCTGCAGCGGATCCCGCGCGATGAGCGAGCCGCGCACCGCGGCGGCGACCAGGCGCCGCCGCTCGGGTGCCGGCACCTTCCGCTCGGAGTCCTCGAGGAGCACGCTGCGCATGAACGGGTGGAGGCGCAGCCAGTCGCCGTCCCACTCGGCGAGTCCCGCCTCGTCCAGCACAGCGGGCAGCTCCTCCGGGATCCCCCACAGCGCCAGGATCGCCCGGTCGACGCGGGGCAGGAGGGCGACGCGGTACGACGCCTCCGCGCGTCCGGGGCGCTCGGCGAGCACCCCGTGCACCCTGCGCCGGAGTCGCTCCCGGGCGCCGGAGACCCGTCCGAGTGCCTCATCCGCCTCGGCCCGCACCGCGATCGCGAGCCCCTCCGACCGGCGCAGCAGCTCCTGCCGGGCGGCGTCGTCGTCGAGCAGGCCGGCTTCGCGGAGCTCCTCCAGGGTGACGCGCAGATCCGACGGCCCGATGACATCGAGCGCCGCGTCGGACGCCGCCGCGATCTCCCGAACGGTCCGGGCGCTCCGCGTGGCCACGACCGCGCGCAGCCCCGGGGCGCGGTCGATGAGCCCGCCGAGCCGCTCGAGGTGCGCACCGTCGATCCGCTCCCCGGCATCGATCACGAGCACACCGGCCTCAGCGGCGGCGAACGCCTCGATATCGGCGAGCGGCAACCCTCCGCCCTCCGGCTCGCACCAGAGCAGCGGCGTGTCCACCGAGGCCGCCCACGAGGCGATCAGCGTCGTCTTCCCGGAGCCGAGCGGACCGTGCACGACCGTGATGTCGGGCCAGGAGGCCAAGCGCTCCACCAGGCGCGGCCGGGGGAACGCGCTCGCCGGCACCCGAGGGGCGCGCCAGTCGCCGCGGGCTGCTCCCACATCCATCACCACCTACGCACGGCACCGTCACGAGGTCGCGCCGCGAATCGGTCCTCGAGGCGCACGAGATCCCGGCTGCCACTCCGGTGATCTCACTCTAATACCCGGAACGCGCGGGGAGGATCGGGGGCGCGACCGGCTCCGGCCCGGGGGCCGGCCCCGGGGCGCATCGAGACGCCCGGTCACGAGCCCGCGAAGCGGCCCCGGCTACTCGACCTCGCCGGCGAGCCGGGTGTGGTGCTGGATCACCTCGGCCACGACGAAGTTGAACCACTTCTCCGCGAACTCGGGGTCGAGGTGCGCGTCCTCGGCGAGTGCGCGCAGCCGCGCGGTCTGCCGCGCCTCCCGGGCGGGATCCGAGGGCGGCATGTCGTTGTCGGCCTTCAGCAGGCCCACCTCCTGCGTGCAGCGGAAGCGTTCGGCGAGCATGTGGATCAGGGCGGCATCGATGTTGTCGATGCTGGCGCGCAGCTGCTCGAGTCGTTCCTGCGGCGTCGGCTCGCTCATACGGCCGCCTCTCAGTCGAGCAGATCGTGGCGCACCACGACCTGCTCCCGCTCGGGGCCGACGCCGATGGCGGAGATGCGGGAGCCGCTCATCGCCTCGAGCGCCAGGATGTAGTCCTGCGCGTTCTTCGGCAGATCCTCGAAGCGGCGCGCACCCGAGATGTCCTCGGTCCACCCCGGGAACTCCTCGTAGATCGGCTTCGCGTGGTGGAAGTCGCTCTGGTTGACCGGCATCTCGTCGTGCCGCACGCCGTTCACGTCGTAGGCGACGCAGACGGGGATCGTCTCGAGGCCCGACAGCACGTCGAGCTTCGTGAGCACGAAGTCGGTGACGCCGTTGATGCGAGCGGCGTAGCGCGCGATCGGCGCGTCGTACCAGCCGCAGCGGCGCGGACGCCCGGTCGTCGTGCCGTACTCGTGGCCCACGCGGGCCAGGTGCTCGCCGTTCTCGTCGAAGAGCTCCGTCGGGAACGGACCGGCGCCGACGCGGGTGGTGTAGGCCTTGACCACCGAGATCACGCGGTCGAGCTGGTGCGGGGGGAGGCCCGACCCCGTGCTGGCACCGCCCGCGGTGGCGTTCGAGGAGGTGACGAACGGGTAGGTGCCGTGGTCGATGTCGAGCATGGTGGCCTGACCGGCCTCGAACAGGATGGTCTGCTCCTGCTGCATCGCCTCGTGCAGCAGCAGCCCGGTGTCGCACACCATCGGCTCGAGCATCTCGCGGAAGCTCAGCAGGTCCTCGGTGACCTCCTCGGGCGAGATGGCGCGCCGGTTGTAGATCTTGACGAGCACCTGGTTCTTGAACTCGAGCGCCGCCTCGACCTTCTGCTGCAGGATGCTCTCGTCGAAGATGTCCTGGATGCGGATGCCGACGCGGTTGATCTTGTCGGCGTACGCGGGGCCGATCCCGCGCCCGGTGGTGCCGATCTGGCGCTTGCCCAGGAATCGCTCGGTGACCTTGTCGAGCGTGCGGTGGTAGGCCGTGATCACGTGGGCGTTGGCGCTGACCTTCAGCTTCGACACGTCGACGCCGCGGCTGCTCAGCGCATCGAGCTCCTGCTTGAGCACGCCGAGATCGATGACCACGCCGTTGCCGATGACGGGCACGACACCCGGGGTGAGGATGCCGGAGGGGAGCAGGTGGAGCGCGTACTTCTCCTCGCCCACGACCACGGTGTGGCCGGCGTTGTTGCCGCCGTTGAACTTGACGACGTAGTCGACACGGCTGCCGAGCAGATCGGTCGCTCGCCCCTTCCCCTCGTCGCCCCACTGGGCACCGGTGATGAGCACTGCGGGCATCTCAGCCCCTTCCTTCGGCTTAGGCAGTTACCGAGCCAGTCTAGCGAGGCCCGCCGACGGCCCCGCTCAAGAGCCCGCGCCGCCTCAGCCCGCGGGAGCCTCGATCCGCTCGATCGCCTCCGGATCCGCGCCGTCGAGGAACTCGGTGAGCCGATCCACCTCGCTCTGCTCGCCGATGTGCGCGGCCGCGCGACGCAGGGCGTAGAGCGCGCGCAGCACGCCGCGGTTGGGCACGTGGCTCCACGGAACCGGACCCGCGCCGCGCCAGCCCGACTTGCGCAGCGCGTCGAGGCCGCGGTGGTAGCCCACGCGGGCGAAGGCGTACGCCTCGATCTCGCGCCCCTCCGCGTCGGCGATATCGGCGAGCACCGCCCACGCCAGGGGCGACTCGGGGTGCGCGCGCACGACGGTCTCGGGATCCGCGCCCGGCTGCTGCGCGGCGGCCACCGCGGGATCCTCGGCCAGCAGAGTGGGCTCGGGGCCCAGCAGGTTCTCTCCGATCATGGGGCCAGTCTATTGCGCGCCCCCGCGTCGGATCCCGGCGCCGGTCTCCCCGGCTACGGCGCCAGTCGCAGCGAGAGGAGCACGCGCTTGAGCGTCGTGTACTCCTCGGTCCCCATGAAGGCGCGCGCCTCGTCCATCGAGGCGAAGGTGCGCGGCGGCGCGGGGTTGGCCTCGGAGCCGTCGACCTGCACCGCGTCGGCGAACGCCATAGGCCCCTCCTGCACGCGCAGCAGGTTGTAGTACATGCAGCTGGGGGCGGGCGCATCGTCCGACACCGACAGGCTGGTGACGACACGATCCGCGAGCTGTGCGGCGCGGAAGACGAAGCGCGGCGGCACCGATTCGACAGGTGCCGCGTCCGCCGGCGGCGCATAGCCCGGCAGTTCGAGCGCCTCGCTGTCGAGCTCCTCGATGGTGAGCACGGGCAGCGCGTCGGTGCAGGCTCCCCCGAGCCCCTGCACCCCGGTCAGCAGATGGAGCCGCACCGCGCCGGCGGCGTCGAGCACCTCGAGCTGGTACTGGTCCTCCGCGGCGTACTCGGACGGGATCTCCCGCACCTCCCAGTCCGGCGGCACCTCGAAGCTCTGGGGGAAGCGCGGGTCGGAGAAGCGCTCCCACGGCTCCTCGGTGGGCTCCGGCGTCGGGGCCGGAGTGGTCGGATCCGGGGTGGGCGTCGGCGAGGGGGTCGCGGTCGTGGGAGGCGGCCCGGGCTCCGGAGCGCACGCGGTCGCCCCGGCGCACAGCAGGATCGCGACCGCACCGACGAGGATCCGCGCCCCGCGCGGGATCCCCGACCGCCCCGTCCCCCGCGCGACCGCCATGGGCTAGCGGAAGTTGACGAACTGCAGGGCCACGTCCACGTCGGCCCCCTTGAGGAGCGCGATGGTGGCCTGCAGGTCGTCGCGGCTCTTCGAGCTGACGCGCAGCTCGTCGCCCTGGATCTGCGACTTCACGGTCTTGGGGGCCTCGTCGCGGATCAGCTTGTTCAGCTTCTTCGCGGTCGCCTGGTCGATGCCCTCCTTGAGCTTGGAGTCGATGCGGTACTCCTTGCCGCTCGCGTACGGCTCGCCGCTGTCGAGCGCCTTGAGCGAGAGCCCGCGCTTGATGAACTTCGACTGCAGCACGTCGAGCACCGCGTTCGCGCGCTCCTCGGTGCTGGCCTTGATCTGGATCGACTCGCCGCTCAGCGACACGTCGGCACCGACGCCCTTGAAGTCGTAGCGCTGCTCGACCTCCTTGCGGGCCTGGTTGACCGCGTTCTCGACCTCCATCGAGTCGATCTTGCTCACCACGTCAAACGAAGAATCAGCCATGCCCTCAGCCTACCCCGCATCCACCTCCTCTCGCCCTGCCCCGCCCGCGCCCCGTGCCCCTGCCCCGCCCGCGCCCTCGATCCCCCGGCTGAGTGTGCGCAGATCGTCGGAATCCCCCTCGAGTTCCGACGATCTGCGCACACTCAGACGCAGCGCACGAGATACGGGCCACCCAGGACGACGACGCATGAGAGGCACCTGCGCCTGTCCCTGTCCCTGCACCTGCACCTGCACCTGCACCGAGCGGATCCGCATCGACGAATCTCAATGCCAGGCATAATCTGGGCGAATAGTTTGTTAGGATACTCGTTGGCTCGGGCGCAGTGGCTCCGCGGTCGGGCGGGAGATCCGCGCGCGCGGATCCTGCGCCCCTCTTCTTTCCACTCGCTCCGAAAGGAACACGAACGTGTCCGCAACCACGGCAGCCCCGCAGCAGGCCCGCCGCCTGCCCAAGTGGGTCACCTCCTTCGGCTGGCAGATCCTCGCCGCCCTCGTGCTCGGCCTCGTGCTCGGCGGCATCGCCATGTCGCTCGGCCCCGACGCCGAGGGCAATACGAACGGCCTGCACGCCACCCTCGCCACCATCGGCGGCGGCTACGTCTCGCTCCTGCGCGCCGCCGTCGTGCCGCTCATCTTCACCGCCATCGTGTCGAGCATCGTCGGCCTGCGCCGCGTCACCAACGCCGCGCGCCTCGCGGGGCAGACCCTGCTCTGGTTCGCCATCACCGCGCTCATCGCCGTGACCATCGGCATCGCGCTCGGCGTCGTGCTGCGACCGGGCGCCGCGGCCTCGCAGGCGGAGCTCGAGACCGGCGATCCCTACACCGTCGGCACCTGGTGGAACTTCCTCACCGGCCTCATCCCCTCCAACTTCCTCGGCCTGACGGTGGGCGGTTCGGCCGACCTCGAGACCGGCGCACTCACCGCGAGCCCCGGCTTCAACGTGCTGCAGGTCATCGTGATCTCCGTCGCCGTGGGCATCGCGGCGCTCAAGATCGGCGAGAGGGCCGAGCCGTTCATCCGCCTCACCGAGTCGGCCCTCGCCGTGATCCAGAAGGTGCTGTGGTGGATCATCCGCATCGCCCCCATCGGCACGCTCGGCCTCATCGGCAACGCGGTCGCCGAGTACGGCTGGGACAAGATGGGCTCGCTCACCTGGTTCGTCGCGGTGCTCTACCTCGGCCTCGCCATCGTGCTGTTCGTCGTCTACCCCGTGCTCGTGAAGGCGCACGGGCTGTCGGTGCGGCAGTACTTCTCGGGCGTGTGGCCGGCCGTGCAGCTGGGCTTCGTGAGCCGCTCGTCGATCGGCACGCTGCCGCTCACGCAGCGGGTCACCGAGCGCAATCTCGGTGTGCCGCGCGGCTACGCCTCGTTCGCCGTGCCCCTCGGCGCCACCACCAAGATGGACGGCTGCGCCGCGATCTACCCGGCGGTCGCCGCGATCTTCATCGCCCAGTTCTTCGGCATCGAGCTGACGATCGTGCAGTACCTGCTCATCGTGCTCGTCTCGGTCGTCGGCTCGGCCGCCACCGCGGGCACCACGGGCGCCACCGTCATGCTGACGCTCACCCTGTCGACGCTGGGGCTGCCGCTCGAGGGCGTCGGCCTGCTGCTCGCGGTCGATCCGATCATCGACATGGGCCGCACCGCGGTCAACGTCGCCGGCCAGGCGCTCGTGCCCGCCATCGTCGCGAAGCGCGAGGGGATCCTCGATCTCGACCTCTACGACGCGCCCCGCAAGGGCCTCGCCTTCGACAACGACGACGTGGCGGCTGCCGAGGCCGCGGGCTCCGGCTCCGGACCCTCGCCCGACGAGATCCGGGATCCCGAGCCGGCCGCTCGTCCGTAGCGGATCCGCGCGATCGCCGAAGCGGGAGTCGCCCTCTGCTGCCGTCCGAGAAGGAGTGCAGCGGAGGCGCGGCTCCCGCTCTGCGTTTCGCGGCGGGTGGGAGACGGAACCGCTCGCCCGGATCTCGTCGCGGGCTCCGGAGAAAATTTCCGGGGCGGTGTCGATCCACGCGGTTCCCATTCGACGTATTGAGTGAGAGGGTCGAGAAGAACCCTCCCGGCGAATTGGAGAACATCATGAAGTACATGCTGATCATGCGCGACACGGACGAGGCGTACGAGGCGTCGAAGGAGGTGCCGTTCGAGGAGATCCTCGAGGCCATGGGACGCTACAACGAGGAGCTGATCAAGGCCGGCGTCATGGCGGGCGGCGACGGGCTCGCGCCGCCCGAGGAGGGGTTCGTCGTCGATTTCTCGGCCGATCCGCCGCTCGTCACGGACGGCCCCTACGGCGAGACCAAGGAGCTCTTCAACGGCTTCTGGATCCTGGAGGTGTCCTCCCGGGAGGAGGTCGAGGAGTGGGCCAAGCGCTGCCCCCTCGGCCCGGGCAGCAAGCTCGAGGTGCGCCGGATCCCGGGCATCGACGAGTTCCCGCAGGACAACGAGTGGGTGCAGAAGGAGAAGGAGCACCTCGCGAACGCCGAGGCCCGCGCCCAGGAGCGGACCTCGGCGGAGTGAGGCGAGCGGCCGGGACGGGGCGGTGCGCGACGCGGGCAGGCCTGAGCGCGGCGCGCGGCGCCCCGCGCGCGGGCCGGAAGGCGGAGTGAGCGCTCGCGACCCGAGGCGGCGGCACGAAGAGCCCGGGCACGAGCAGCACCGGCGAGGGGCGCCCCGACATGATGCAGCACCGCCGCGAGCGGCAGCGGCATGAGAGACGCTGAGGAGACCCGGCGCGCGATCGCGGCGGTCTGGCGCATCGAATCGGCCCGGATCGTCGCGACGCTCACGCGCTCCGTCGGGGACTTCGGGCTGGCCGAGGATCTCGCGCAGGAGGCGCTGGCCGACGCGCTGTCGCAGTGGCCCGACACGGGCGTGCCGCGCAATCCGGCCGCCTGGCTTACCGCGGTCGCGAAGCGGAAGGCGGTGGATCACTGGCGGCGCGGCGAGCGCTACGACGCGCGGATGGCGCTGCTCGCGCAGGATCTCGAGCGCGACGCAGCGGGCACGGCCGGCTCCGCGGACGGCGCGCCGTGGGATCCCGATCGGATCGACGACGAGGTGCTCGGCCTCGTCTTCGTGGCCTGCCACCCGGTGCTGGCGCAGCAGGCGCAGGTGGCGCTCACGCTGCGGGTCGTCGGCGGGCTCACGAGCGAGGAGATCGCCCGCGCCTTCCTCGTGCCCACCGCCACCGTGCAGCAGCGGATCGTGCGGGCGAAGAAGACCCTCGCGGCGGCGCGGGTGCCGTTCGAGGTGCCGGGGCGCGACGAGTTCCCGGAGCGCCTCGCCGGTGTGCTGAGCGTGCTCTACCTCGTCTTCAACGAGGGCCACACCGCGAGCGCCGGCGAGGACTGGATGCGTCCCGAGCTGGCGCACGAGGCGGTGCGCCTCGCCCGGGTGCTGGTCGGCCTCGCCCCGCGCGAGTCCGAAGCCCTGGGGCTGCTCGCGCTGATGGAGCTCACCGCCGCCCGGTTCCCGGCCCGGGTGACCCCGACCGGCGAGCCGGTGCAGCTGGATCGGCAGGATCGCACGCGATGGGATCGCTCCGCGATCGCGCGCGGACGTGCGGCGCTCGAGCGGGTCGACGCCCTCGGGCGGGGGCGCGGCCCCTACGCCCTGCAGGCATCGATCGCCGAGTGCCACGCGATCGCGCCGACCATCGAGCACACCGACTGGGAGCGCATCGTGGTGCTCTACGAAGCGCTGGGGCGCATCGCACCCTCACCCGTGGTCGAGCTGAACCGGGCCGGGGCGGTGGCGATGGCGCGCGGTCCCGAGGCGGCTCTGCCCCTCCTCGACCGCCTCGAGGCCGCGGGATCGCTGCGCGGCTACCATCTGCTCCCGGCGACGCGCGCCGAGCTGCTGCTGCGCTGCGGCCGCGACCCCGAGGCCCGCGCGGCCTTCGCCGAAGCCGCCGGCCTGGCCCGCAACGAGCGGGAGCGCGCACTGCTCGAGGCGAAGGCCGCGGGGAGCGCCTAGCGCACCGAGGCGCGGCGCATCGCGAACCAGGTGCCGACGAGCGAGACGAGGATCACGACGATCACCCCGAGCGCCACCCCGGCGCCGGTGAGGCCCGCGAAGATCTCGCCCAGGTTCGGCGCGAGGATCAGCAGCGTGACCGCGAGGACGAGGCCCAGGCCGATGCCCATGATGGCGGGCCCCTTGTTGCCGAAGCGCACCCACACCGCGGCGAAGAGGCCGCCCACGGTCAGGCAGAAGAGCACGCCGAGGAAGGCGCTCGCGCCCAGGATCAGCGGATTCCCGGCGCCGGTCAGGTGCACGTCGAGCACGTAGATCCCGATGAACCAGTGGTTGGTGGCGAGCTCGATCCAGAGCAGCACGAGCATCAGCGCCGTGATGTAGACCGCCTGCAGGGCGTTCGCGAGCATGGTGCCGAGGATGAAGTTGCGGCGCGTGGTGCCCAGCGCGAGCGCGAAGGGATAGGTCGTGGCGACGGCCTGCACGCCGTAGTAGACGAGGAAGCCCGGCAGCGACCAGAGGATCGCCTGGTTCCACCGCGC
Source organism: Leucobacter sp. (assembly GCF_053528595.1). Lineage (NCBI taxonomy): Bacteria > Bacillati > Actinomycetota > Actinomycetes > Micrococcales > Microbacteriaceae > Leucobacter > Leucobacter sp. The sequence continues at coordinate 17,780 of NZ_JAIVPF010000096.1, forward strand.
GCCCTCGATGTACTCGGCGGATGTCGGGTCGGCGCCGGTGCCGCGCTGGATCGCGATCTGGATGATCACGGTCACCACGAGCACGAAGGCCAGGATGATGGGCGGCACGCTCGCGTAGGTGCTGAGCTTGTTCAGGTGAAGCCGGGTCACCTTGAGGATGCGGTGCATGGTGTGCTCCCTGTCTAGCGCGCACTCGTGAGTGCGGTGGAGTCGGAATCCTTCTGGTCGGCCTGCCCGTTCTCGCCGAGGCCGTAGGCCGCGACGAGATCCTGCAGGGACACGGGGCTGATCTCGAGCGCGAGCCGCGCGGCGGTCTCCCGATCCTCGCCGGTCAGCACGCCCTGCACGACCGCGGTGCCGAGGCCGCCGATCGAGCGGCTCGAGAGGGTCTCGCGGCCCCGCACGAACTCGTCGACCGCCGAGGCCCGGCCGGCCACCTGGTACGAGCCGCCGCGCAGCTCCTCCACGTCGGAGTGCCGCACGACGCGTCCGCGATCGAGGATCACGACGCGCTCGAGCAGGCGGTCCATCTCGTCGATGAGGTGGGTCGAGAGGATCACGGTGCGCGGGTGCGCCGAGTAGTCCTGCAGCAGCTCGTCGTAGAAGATGTGCCGCGCGGTGGCGTCGAGGCCCAGGTAGGGCTCGTCGAAGAAGGTGATGGGCGAGCGCGAGGCGAGGCCGAGCACGATGCCGAGCGACGAGAGCTGACCGCGGGAGAACTTCTTGATGACGGGCTTCGTCGGGATCCGGAAGAGCTCGATCAGCCGGTCGGCGGTCTGCTGCGACCAGTGGGGGTAGAAGATCGCCGCTGCGCGGATGGCGTGCTTCAGCGTGTAGTCGTCGGGGTAGCGCTGGTTGTCGCGCACGAAGCACATCTGCTCGATGGTCTCGGCCCGCTCGAACGGGTCGTGCCCGTGCACGCGCACGGCGCCCGCGCTGGGGCGATCCTGAGCCGTGATGAGCGACATCAGCGTCGTCTTGCCGGCGCCGTTGCGGCCGAGGAGGCCCGTGATGACGTTCTCGCGGATCTCGAGGGTGACGTCTTCGAGCGCCGTCGCGCCTCGGTAGCGACGGGTGAGGCCGCGTGTCTCGATTGCTGCGGTCATGATGTTGACTCCTTCGCTTCCTTCTCGATGAGTCGGACGATGTCTCCGGTCGAGAGCCCCAGCGCGTGCGCCTCGGTGAGGAGCGGGGCGATGTAGTGGTCGACGAATCCCTGCTGGCGCTCACCCGCGATGAGCGCCTTCGCGCCCGCGGAGACGAACATGCCGATGCCGCGCTTCTTGTAGAGCACGCCCGCGTCGACCAGCCGGTTGAGCGCCTTGCCCGCGGTAGCCGGATTGATGCGCAGGTACGCCGCGAGCTCGTTGGTCGAGGGCACCTGCTGCTCCTCCTCGTACACCCCTCGGAGCACGTCATCCGCGATGCGGTCCGCGAGCTGCAGGAAGATGGGGCGCGTGTCGTCGAACACCCGGCACCTCCGTTCTCGGCGAGCCGCGGGATCCGCGGATCCTCGGGCTCAGTGGTTCATTACTTCACTAATGAACCTACGCACCGATGACGGATCTGTCAACCCGCCGGGAGCGGTGGATCACTCGGAGCCGAGGTGCCGGAGCGCGAGAGCCGCGAGCGCGGCGGCCTGATCCCCCAGCACCGCGTCGTCGAACACCGCCCGGGGAGAGTGGTTCATCTCGGCCGCGGCGGGGTCGATGCCCGGCGGCGTGGCGCCCAGGAACACGAACGCGCCGGGAACCTCGTCGAGCACGAAGGAGAAGTCCTCGGAGGCCATGATCGGAGCATCGAGCTCCTCCACCCGCTCGGTGCCGAAGAGCTCGGTCAGCACGTCGAGGGCTCCGTGCGCGGCGACGGCGTCGTTGACCGTGACCGGGTAGACGACCGTGAATCGCGCCTCGGCCCGGCAGCCGTGAGCCTCGGCGATCCGCCGGGCCAAGTGCGGCAGATCCTCCCTGAGCTGCTCGAGCGCCTCGCGCGAGAGCGTTCTGACCGTCGCCCCCAGCGACGCCGAGTCCGGGATGATGTTCACAGCGCTGCTTCCCGAGAGCTTCGTGACCGAGATCACCGCCGGGTCGCCGGGCGCCAGCCTGCGGGTCGCATAGCTCTGCAGCGCGAGCACGATCTCGGCCAGCACCGGAACCGGGTCCACGGCTTCGTGCGGGCGCGAGCCGTGCCCGCCGCGTCCGTGCACCGTGACCTCGAACAGGTTCGCACCGCCCATGAGCGGGCCGGCCTTCGTGCGGAAGCTGCCGGGCACTCCCGGCAGCACGTGAACGCCGTAGGCGGCCTCGACCCGGGTGCCGGCCGCGTCGAGCACTCCCTCGTCGATCATGATGGGCGCACCGCCGCCCGCCTCCTCGCCCGGCTGGAACATGAACACGACCGAGCCCGCCAGCTGTTCGCGCATGCCGCACAGCAGCCGCGCCGCGCCGACGAGGCCGGCGACGTGCAGGTCGTGGCCGCACGCGTGCATGGCACCGTTCGTCGAGGCGAATTCGACGCCGCTCTGCTCCTCGAGGGGCAGAGCGTCCATGTCGGCGCGCAGCAGCACGGCCGGGCCGGGCCGGGCGCCGCGCAGCACCGCCGTCACGGACCCGATGGTCGCACCGGTGGAGATCTCGAGCGGCAGGCCGGCGAGCGCTTCGAGCACCGCCCGACGGGTGCGCGGCAGCTCGAAGCCGACCTCCGGATCGCGGTGCAACGCGCGGCGCAGCGCGACGAGCTCGGGCGCGAGCGCAGCGGCGCGCTGCAGCAGGTCCTCGGTCACGGATTCCTCCTTCATGATCGGAGCGGCGGGGATGCGGATGCCGAACCGCCGGATGCGGCGGCACCCCGCGCGGGGCTCAGCGCAGGAGTTCGCCGAGGCGCTCCCGCACCGGCGCGAAGTCGTAGCCGTTCACGAGCGCCGTCTTCATGCGTACAGGATCGCCGAAGAAGAAGAGTTCGTACAGGCCCTCTCGCCCGGCGAAGCCCGACACCGATGCGTCGAGCGCGAGCTTGAAGAGGCGCACCCGCGCCTCGGCATCGATGCGCGCGCCCTGCAGATAGCGGTCGAGGTCCTCCCTCTCCCGCGGGTTCTCGAGGTCGCGCTCTCCCGGCAGCGCCATGAGCCCGGAGGCGGAGAACTTCCTGATGATCTCGGGAAGCCGCTGCGACACGCTCTTCGGATACCAGTTGCGCGCCGCGTTGAGGGTGCCCCACCGCGGCAGGAAGACGCCGTCCTCGCCGACCGAGCCGTCGGCCTCGGCCGCGCGCAGCAGTGCGCGCTCGATCTCGACGTAGGTGATGAGCTCCCCCAGGTCCTCCTGGATGTGCTGATACTGCTCGATGCCGATCGCGTCGGCGACCTCGGCGGCGAGCGCGAGATAGAACTCGGTCTTCGCGAGCGTGCGGCACACGACCTGGTGGGTCATGAGTGCGCCGGCCCCGGTCCCCGAGTACCACTCGTTGCGCAGGCGCGGATTGCCGAGCAGGAAGACGCGCTCGTTCGGCACGAACACGTCGTCGAACACGACGAACGCGTCGAGCTCCTCGAAGCGGCCGGCGAGCGGTTCGTCGAGCGCACCGGCCCCGGTGGCGAGGGGCGTGCGGCAGTAGAGCTTGAGGCCGGGGGCGTCGGTCGGCACCGCGAATGCGTAGGAGTAGGGCGCGTCCTGCGGTCCGCCTCGCAGCACGGTCGAGGGGAAGACCAGCAGCTCGTCCGCGATCGGGGCGTTGGTCGCGAGCATGCGCGCCCCGCGCACGACGATGCCGTCCTCGCGCTCCTCGACGATCCGGGCGGCGATGCGCGGATCTCCCGCGTTCTCGCCCGCGGCGTCGGCGCGGTTGGTCTGGGGCGCGAGCAGCGCATGGGCTGTGAGCAGATCGTTCTCGCGCACGTACTCCGCGTAGCGCTCGACACGCTCGCCGAATACGGGATCGGCCTGCGCGAAGAAGCTGCGTGCGCTCGACAGCGCGGCGAGCGCGCTGTTCATGTAGTCGCCCGTGCGGCCCAGGAAGCCGTGCGAGGACCGGGCGACGAGCGACATCGCCTCGCGCCGCCGCACCAGGTCGGCCTCGCAGCGGGGGACGAGGAACGAGGTGCTGACGCGGTCGCCCGTGGTGGGCGACTCGAAGGTGAGCACGTCGCGGTGCGCCGCATCGTGCTGCAGGTCGTAGAGCCGGGCGAAGGCCCGCGCACTCGGCGCGAGGCGCGGGTGCTCCGCGCTGTCCGAGGTGATCCGCTCGCCGTCGAGGTAGATCTCGGCGCGTCGTTCGTTGAGCCGGTCGAGGTACTGCTGTCCAGTGCGGATGCCCATCGCGCACGCTCCGTTCTGAGTGTCGGTCGAGACCCGCGGCGCCGCTGGTGGCGGTCGCCGCCCGGTCTCAGAAGAGGTCTTCCTGGCCGCCGTCGAACTCGGGAATGGTGGTGAACCGCCCGCCCACGAACCCGAGCGCGTCGCCGCGGTGATAGTCGTAGTTCTGCACTTCCCCGAGGAAGAGCGTGTGATCGCCTCCGGGGTACTCCGCCCACGGCAGGCACTCGAACCAGCTGATCGCTCCGCCCAGCCGGGGTGCGAATTCTCCGTCGATCCAGGCGGGTTCGGCCGAACCGGGGCGTCCGGCGAACTGGCTCGCGAGGGCCTGCTGGCTCGCCCCGAGGATGTTCACGGTGAAGGGGCGACCCTTGAGGTCGTCGTGCGATCGCGCAGTGAGGCCGATGGAGGCCAGCACGAGCGGGGGGTCCATCGAGATCGAGGTGAACGAGTTGATGGTGATCCCGCGGTACTCCTCCGCGGGTCCGCGGAAGGTCACCACCGCGACGCCGGTGGCGAAGCGACCGAGGCTGCCCCGGAAGTGGTGCTGGGGCGGATGATAGAGCCGGGAGTCCTCTCGGAACCCGCCGGCGCCGGAGTGATTCGGAGTCATGCACGCCTCCCGTGTCGTCGGCGCCGCAAGGTGCGCGGCGTGTGCGGGGCGATCCCGCGCGATCATTACCATTCAATTCAATATAATGGTTTATATTGAAACGCGCAATACCGCCCCGGAAGGGCTCGTGCGGGAATCCCCGACGCCGGAACGGGATCGGCTGGAACGGAGCCGCGCGGAGTCGAGGATCGGTGATGGCGCCCTCAGGACGGTTCCTCAGGGGCGCGCGGGGCTCCCCAGCGCGAGCGCCGCCAACGCCGCAGCCTGATCGGCGAGCACGCCGTCGTCGAAGACCACCTCCGGCGAGTGGTTCGGAGCCGCGGTCTCGAGATCGACCTCGGCCGGCGTCGCCCGCAGGAAGAGCAGCGTGCCCGGCACCTCGCGGAGCACATACGCGAAATCCTCCGAGCCCATGACCGGAGCGGGCGACTCCCACACCCGCTCCTCGCCGAAGGCCTCCCGCAGCACCTGGCGCGCGCGCTCGGTGCGCTCGGCATCGTTGACGGTCGTGGGGCAGAGCAGCCGCAGCTCGACCTCGGCCTCGCAGCCGCGGGCCGCGCACAGCTCGGCGACGAGCTCGGGCAGCCGCCGCTCGACCTCGCGCTGCGCGTCGGCGGAGAGCACGCGTATCGTGCCGCCGAGCTCGACCTCGTCCGGGATCACGTTGCGCGCGGCGGCGCCGGTCGAGAGCTGCGTCACCGAGAGCACCACGGGGTCGAAGACGCTGAAGGTGCGGGTGACGAAGGCCTGCAGCGCTCCGACGAGGTCGGCGGCGACGGGCACCGGATCCACGGTGAGGTGCGGCGCGGAGGCGTGCCCGCCCCGGCCTCGCACCGTGACGCCGAACTCCAGCGAACCGGCCATGATCGGGCCGGGCCTGGTCGAGAAGTTGCCGAACTCGCCGGGGACGACGTGGATCGCATAGGCCGCGCTCGGCGCGGGATCCACCAGGTCGAGCAGCCCCTCCTCGAGCATCAGCCGTGCTCCGTCGCCCACCTCCTCCCCCGGCTGGAACATGAGTACGACCGTGCCCCGCAGCCGATCCCGGTGAGCGGCGAGCAGCCGCCCGGCGCCCACGAGGCCCGCGACGTGCAGGTCATGACCGCAGGCGTGCATCGCATCGCCGGCTGCCGCATAGTCGAGGCCCGTGCGCTCGCGCATGGGCAGGGCATCCATGTCGCCGCGCAGCAGCACGGTCTCCCCCGGGAGGCCGCCGCGCACGATCCCGATCACCGACCCGATCCCTCGCCCGCGATGCAGTTCGACTCCGTCCACGGCGAGTGCGTCGAGCACGCGCCGCTGCGTGCGTGGCAGCTCGAGTCCCAGCTCGGGATCCCGGTGGATCTCGCGGCGCAGGGCGACCAGCTCGGGCAGCAGCTCGCGCGCGTCGGCCAGCAGCCCGCTCCACTCGGCGCTCATCGGGCGAGGCTCCGCAGCAGCGCATCGCTCCCGGCGTTGTCGATGCGCGGGATCGCGTCGACGAGCGTGCGGGTGTACGGGTGCTCGGGTTCGCGCACGAGCCGATCGGGATCGGCGATCTCGACGATGCGGCCCCGCTGCATCACCGCCGTACGATCGGCGATGTATCGCACCGCGGCGAGATTGTGGGTGATGAACAGCATCGAGATGTCGAGCTCCCGCTGCAGCTCGCGGATGAGGTTGAGCACCGCTCCCTGCACCGAGGCGTCGAGCGCAGAGGTGATCTCGTCGGCGATGATCAGCCGCGGCCGCACCGCGAGGCAGCGGGCGATCGCGACGCGCTGCCGCATACCGCCCGACATCTGCCCCGGATAGAGGTCCGCGGTGTTCGAGCGCAGCCGCACGAGGTCGAGCAGCTCGGCGATCTGCGCGCGCCGCTCGCGGCCGCTCGTCATGCCGTGCGTGAGCAGCACCTCGTCGAGCACCTCGCGCACGCTCATGCGCGGATTCAGCGACGAGTAGGGATCCTGGAAGATCATCTGCACGTCGCGCGCCCGCTCGAGCCGGTCGATGCCGCTCGTGCGCAGCAGGTCGTCGCCGCCGAGCGAGACGCGGCCGCCGGCCGCGGCCTGCAACCCGGCGATCGTGCGGGCCACCGTCGACTTGCCCGAGCCCGACTCGCCGACCAGTCCGAGCACCGAACCGCTCGCGAGCTCGAAGGAGACGCCGTCGACCGCGTTGAAGGCCTTCGCCCCGTGCCCGAAGGTCACCACCAGGTCCTCGACGATCAGGTCCGAGCCGCGGCGAGTGCTGTCTGCGGCGTCGACCACGCTGATGAGTTGCGTCGGTTTGCGCTCCCACTCGGGATGCCGGTCGTCGGCGCTCTCGGTGAGGTACTCCGGATCCTCGGGGATCGTCGCGAGGGGCTGCGAGCGGTCGGTCGTGAGATCGGGCATGCACTCCACGAGCGCGCGCGAGTAGGGGTGCTGCAGTCGCTCGGGATGGGGCAGATCGCGCACGTCGACGTCCTCCACGATCTCGCCCTTGTACATCACGAGCACGCGCGAGCACAGTTCGGCGAGCACCGCGATGTCGTGCGAGATGACCACCGCGGCAGCACCCGTCTCCTCGCATTTGGCGCGCAGCAGAGCGAGCACCCGCTGCTGCACCGTGACGTCGAGTGCGGTCGTGGGCTCGTCCGCGATGATCAGCGAGGGGCTCCCGATCTGGGCCATCGCGATCAGGGAGCGCTGGCGCATGCCGCCCGAGAACTCGTGCGGGAACTGATGCGAGCGGCGCTCGGGATCGGGGATGCGCACCTCGTCGAGGGCCGCGACCGCCCGCGCGCGGGCCTCGGCACGGCTGACGCGTTCGTGCACGCGGGGAACCTCGGCGAGCTGAGTGCCCACCCTCAGCGCGGGATTGAGCGCGGTGAGCGAGTCCTGGAACACGACGCCGAGCTGGGTGCCGAGCACGCGCGCCGCAGCCTCGGGCGAGAGTCCCGAGAGATCTCGGCCGTTGAATCGCAGTCGTGTCGCGGTCACCGCCGCGTTGGCGGGAGCGAGCTGCGCAACCGACATCATCGTGATGCTCTTGCCGCTGCCCGACTCGCCGACCACGCCGACGATCTCTCCCGGCATGATCGAGAAGGAGACGTTGCTCACCGGGCGGATCCATCCGTCCGGACCGGGGAAGGAGACCGAGAGACCCTCGACCTCGAGCAGGGGGACGTCCTCATCGGCCCGACCGCCGATCCCGGTCTCGACCGGGCCCGGGGCGGTGCCGACGGCGGCGGTGCCGATCGCGCTCGTATCGATGTCGGACATCGCGGCGCCCGCCTCCACCGAGGCCGTGGCCGCGTCGGCCGCCGCGCTCGGTGCGGGGCCGAGGCGGCGCGCCGAGAGCACTCGACCGCGACCCTGCTGACGCATGTGCGCCGCCAGCGCCTCGCCGAGCATGCCGAACGACAGGCCCGCGAGCACTACGAGCACGCCCGGACCGAGCACCGCCGTCGGCTGACTGTACACCTGCGCGAAGCCCTCGTTGAGCATTCGCCCCCAGTCGTACTCGGGCGGCTGGATGCCGACGCCGAGGAAGCTGAGGCTCGAGAGCGCGAGCAGACCGCCGCCGATCGAGATGGTGACGTTGACGATGACGGGTTCGGCGATGTTCGGCAGCACGTAGCGCAGATACTGGCGTCGCTTCGAGATGCCGAGCATCCTCGCAGCGGCGAGGTACTCCGATCCGCCGACTCGCGACGAGAGCGTCTGCGCGAGGCGTGCGAACGACGGCGTCATGGTGAGCGCGAGCGCGATCACCGAGGTCGTGGGGCCGGCGCCCAGCAGGATGACCGTGAGCATCGCGACCAGCAGCACCGGGAACGCCAGCCACGTGTTGATGACCGCGCTGAAGGCCCGCTGAGCTCGTCGGCCGAGCACGGCCGGCAACGCACCCAGCAGCAGACCCGCCGCGGCCCCGCACGCTGTGGCGATGAGCGCCATGACGAGCGACGTGCGGGTCGCGACGAGGGTGCGCAGCAGCAGGTCTCGGCCGAGGCCGTCGGTGCCGAGCGGATGCGCGGCGCTCGGAGGCTGCAGCAGCGCGCTCGGATCCGGCTCGGCCGCCGCCTCGGCCCAGAGCATCGGCGCGAAGACCGCGAGGAGCACGAGCAGCGCGACGATCGATCCGGAGACGACCGCCATGGGCGATCGCATGATGGAGGTGCGTCGGGAGGTCATGCGGTCTCCAGAAGGGTAGTGCGCCGGTCGATGAGCGAGCGCACGATGTCGACGACGAGATTGACGACCAGGATGACCGTGGCGTAGACGATGGCGAGGCCCTGGACGATGCCGTAGTCCTTGGTCACGATGGCCTGCACGAAGGCTGTGCCGAGGCCGGGCCAGTTGAAGACCTGCTCGACGAGCACGCTGCCCACGATCATCGTGGCCAGCAGCGAGCCGCCGAGGGTGAGCGTGGCGGTGAGCATGTTGGGCAGTGCGTGGCGGAAGTTGACCATCCACGCGGGGAGGCGCTTCGAGCGCGCGGTGCGGATGTAGTCCTCGGAGAGCGTGTTCAGAGCCTCCACGCGAGCGATGCGGGAGAGCGAAGCCGACGAGCCCAGCGCGAGCGCGAGCACCGGGAGGATGTACGACTGCACCTCCGAGTTGCCCGCCACCGGCAGCAGCCGGAAGGTGACCGAGAAGACGAGCACCAGGAACACCGCCAGCAGGTATTCGGGGATCGCGGCGAGGATACCCGTCGTTCCGGTGAAACCGAGCTCGACTCCGCGCCGCCTGCCTCCTTGCGTGAGGAGCGCGATGCCGAGCCCCACGGGGATGGCCACCAGCAGCACGACGACGAAGGCGAGACCGGCGAGCTGGAGCGTCGCCGGCAGGCGGTACTCGACGAGTTCGGTCACCGAGCGACCGGTGATGAGCGAGGATCCCAGATCCCCCTGCAGCAGCCCCACCAGGTAGTTCCAGAACTGCACGATGATCGGATCGTTCAGACCCAGTTCCTCGCGCCGCGCCTGCACGACCGACTCGTCCACAGAGGGCCCGAGCGCGGAGCGGACGGGGTCCCCTCCGGCGAAGCGGAGCACCAGGAACGCGGCGGTCACGATCACGAGGAGCGAGACCACCATGCGCACGATGCGTCGGAGGAGGAACATCAGCCAGCGGTTGCCGCCGCCCCGGATGGATCCCGGGGCGGCGGCTCCGCTCGACTGCAGTGAGAGCGGCTGCGTCGTCATATGCGGGTTTCTGCGATCAGTTCACGACTCGGATCGACGTGGGCGCGATCGAGTCCTTCGAGTAGGCGAACTCCGCGTTCGTGCTGTACACGGTCTCGGTGCTCGAGTGGAAGGGCAGCACCTCGAGGTTGGAGAACAGCGAGTTCTGCGCCTGTTCCCAGGCGCCGCAGCTCTCGTCGCCGGCGAGCAGGCTGGCCTCCGCGACGAGGTCGAAGTACTCCTGGTTGGTGTTGTAGGTCCAGTTGCCGCCGTTCGGCGGGAACTCACCCCCGAGAATACCGGCCCAGTTGCTCGGCAGGCTGGTGAAGATCGGCGCCCAGACCAGGTCCCAATCGCCCCCGCTGAAGATCACGTCGGTGTACGCGGGCGACGGGGTCGGCACGCCGTCGATCCCGACCTCCTTGAGCTTGACCTGCATGAGCTCGATCGCCGCGGTGACGCCGGCGCTCTCGTTCACCGGGTAGAGCAGCTTGAGGCTGAGCTTCTTGCCGTCCTTCTCGCGGATGCCGTCGGAGCCGACGGTCCAGCCCGCCTCGTCGAGCGATTTCTCCGCCGCGGCGACATCGAACGCCGGGATCGCCGCGGAGCTGTCCATGGCGGTGCAGGCCGCGCCGATCTCGGGCACGAGAGTGACGAGCTGCGATCCTCGGCCGGCCGAGGCCACGCCGCCGACTTCATCGCGGTCGAGCGCGTTGGCGATCGCGGTGCGCACCTCGAGATCATGGGTGGGCCGGTTCTCGTTCTGATTGAAGAAGACGAGACCGGGGCGCAGCGGCAGTTCGAGCGTCTGGGTGAAGTCCGGATCCTGCAGGCGATCCCGCTCCGATCCGCCGATGGTCGCGATGTCCAGCTCGCCGGACTGCAGCATGTTGGCGCGCGTCGCATCGCTCTCGACGACCGAGATCTGCACCTCGGCGGGCAGTCCCGCGGTCTCGCTCGTGACGCCCTCGGCACCCCACGCGTAGTCGTCGCGGAGCTCGAAGGAGTAGCTCTGCCCCGGAGCGGAATCGACGAGGCGGTAGGCACCGGTGCCGAACTGCTCGCTGTCGAGCTTCGCGGGATCCTCGAGGCCCGCAGCGCAGATGATCGGGAGCGCGCCCACGCTCTGCGCGAGGAAGCTGTCGGGGGTCGGATAGGTGAAGGTCACCGCGCGGGCGGCGTCATCGACGGCGATCTCGACTTCCGGGTTGAAGTAGACGCCTGTGAACGGCGAGCCGTTCTCGTTCGCGTACTCGAAGGTCGCCTTGACATCGCTGGCGGTGAGCTCCGTGCCGTCCTGGCAGAGGATGCCCTCCTTGAGCGTGAAGCTCGCTTCGGTCGTGCTCTCCTCCCACGACTCGGCGAGCGCGCCGATGGCCGGCTCGCCGGGCCGGAAGGTGAGCAGCGACTCGTAGCCGAAGGCGGCGATGTCGATGCCGGCGCTCGTGGCATTGAGCACCGGGTTGATCGCGCCCGGGTCCGCGCTCACGGCGAGGCGGACGGCTGCACCCTCGACGGGCTCGCCTCCTCCCCCGCCGGGTCCGGATGATGCACTGCACCCGCTGATGGCGAGCGCCATGATCCCTGCAACACCGACAACTGCGGCGGCGTTTCGCTTCATCGCTTTTCCTTTCTGTGGCATCCCGCTTCTCCGCAAGATGGTACTAATCATTATTATGAATATTCATTATTTGTGCACCCCTCACAGGTTACAAGTCTGTTTCGTCCGAGTGCGGGCCGCCTCCAACAGCGCAGCCGCACCCATGACGGACTTGATCTCGAGGAATTCTTCCAAGCCGTGCGCACCGCATTCGCGCCCCACGCCCGATTGCTTCACGCCACCGAACGGCGCCCCGACGTCGAGACCGGCGCCGTTGATGCCGACCGTTCCGGCGCGGATGCGCAGGGCGACGGCGAGCGCGCGCTGCGCATCGGCCGACCAGACGCCGCCCGACAGCCCGTAATCGCTGTCGTTCGCCAGGGCGATCGCCTCCTCGACGGTGTCGTAGACGCTGATCGCGAGTACGGGCCCGAAGACCTCCTCGCGGAAGAGGCGCATCTCGGGCGTGACATCGGCGAAGATCGTCGGCCTCACCCAGGCATCGCCGGTCAGGCCCGTGGGAGCTTCGGCGCCCCCGACGACGAGACGGGCGCCGTCCTCCATCGCCGCCGCGATATGGGCCCGCACCCGCTGCGCCTGGAGCGCAGAGGCGGCAGGACCCATCGTCGTGGCCTCGTCGGCGGGGTCGCCGGGCCTCCAGAGCTCCAGGGCGGCCACCGCCGCGCGCTCCCATTCGGCGGCACGATCACGGGGCACCAGCACTCGCGACAGCGCCGCGCAGGTCTGACCGGTGTTCGCGAAGCACGAGCGGACCACCTCGGCGGCCGATTCGGCGAGCGCCGCGTCCTCGAGCACGATCGCGGCCGACTTGCCGCCGAGTTCGAGCGCGACCCTCTTGATCGTGCCGGCCGCCGTGACCGCGATCCGCTCTCCCACCGCGCGCGAGCCGGTGAAGGAGATCATGTCGACGCCGGGATGCTCGCACAGCGGCTCTCCGACACCTGGACCGTCGCCGAAGACGACGTTCACCGCACCCGCGGGCAGCCCGATACCGTCGATGATCTCGACGAGCGCATCTGCACTGCAGGGGGACGCCTCACTCGGTTTCAGCACCACCGTGCAACCGGCGAGCAGCGCCGCACCGAGCTTCAGCACGATCTGATGCAGCGGGAAGTTCCACGGCGTGATCGCGCCGACGACACCCACCGGCTCCGAGACCACCAGGGAGTTCGAGACGACGGAGGGACCGGAGTGCTCGCGCGCGGCGGCCACCAGGGCGTCGAGGTCGGCGAGCGCCACGCCCACCTGCGCGCTGCGCGCGAATGCGATCGGCACGCCGACCTCGCGCATCAGCGCCTGCGCCAGGCGCTCCCGCTGCTCCTGCATGCCGACTCGCAGACGGTGCACGGCGTCGGCGCGCTCGGGCATGGGCACCGCCGACCACGCGGGCAGGGCACGCCGCGCGGCTGCGACCGCCCGGTCCACGTCCGCCCGGGTGCCGCGCAGGGCGCGACCGACGACCTCGCCGTTCGCGGGGTTGATCACGGGGATCCACGCCGCATCGGCCGGGAAGTCCCGGCGCCCGGCGATGTAGTGGACGGCTTCCGCGGTCATCGTCGCCCGGCCTCCGGCACGAGGTGCGCTCCGGGATCGAGCGGGGCCGGGGCGGGGATGCCCTCGTGGATCAGGTGCCAGGGCGACGGGAATTCCCCGACGGGCACCTCGACGAGGATCGGCTCGTTGGCCGGGATCGCCTCGGCGAGCACCGCGGCGAGCTCGGCCGGGGTGTGCGCCAGCGCAGAGCGGATCCCGAACGCGGCCGCGAGCTGCTGGTAGTCGGGGTTCGTGAGGTCGCTCGCGAAATAGCGGGCGCCGTAGCGGTTCTTCTGGATGCGGCGCACGTTGCCGTAGAAGCCGTCGGTGAAGACGATCGCGACCAGACCGAGGTCGTAGCGCCTCATCGTCGACAGTTCCTGCAGCGTCCACGAGAAGCCGCCGTCGCCGTTCACGGAGACCACCGCGCGCTCCGGATCCGCGGCTTTCACGCCGAGCGCGGTCGCGAACCCGTAGCCGAGCGTGCCCTGATACCCGGGGCCGATGTAGGTGCGCGGAGCGTGGGCGGGATAGCAGGCGCTCGCCGCGTAGCCGACCTGGGTGAACTCGCTGACGAACACGCCGTCCTCGGGCAGCGCATCGCGGATCACCGCGAGGTACTCGCGTTGGGGCGCGATGTCGTCGAAGCTGGCCTCGACCCAGGCCCGCGTCGCCGCGAACTCGGGCTCGCGGCTCGGACGGGGATCGTCCGGCAGCGCCCCGAGCAGCGCCTCGAGGCCGACCGCGGCGTCGGCGTGAAGGCGCACCGCGGCCTCGCGCGGGCCGTGCAGATCGGCCTCCTCGGCGTTGAGCAGCACCACTCGGGCGTCGGCCACGTCCACGCGCGTGCCGAACGTGCTCACGAAGCGCGTACCGACGGCGAGCACCGCATCCGCGCGATCGCGCAGCTCGCGCAGGGCGAGAGCGTCGAAGACGAGCCGGTGTCGGGCGTCGACAGCGCCCCGACCCCCCTCCGTGATGAGCACGGGGGCCTCGAGCCGCTCGGCGAGAGCGAGGAGCGCGCGACCCGCGTCGGCCGCGACGACCCCTCCGCCGGCCACGATGAGCGGACGCTCGGATCGCGCCAGCAGCTCGGCCGCGTCGGCGATCCGCTCCGCGTCCGGCGCGAGCGGGCGAGGCTCGACGTAACCGGGGATCTCGACATCGGCGAGTGCGGCGAGCACGTCCGGCGGCACCTCCAGCGCGACCGGCCGCGGGCGTCCGGAGCGGAGCTGCGCGAACGCCTCGGCCACGAGGCTCGGGATCTCGGCTGCGGAGCGGGCGGTACCCGTCCACTTCGTGATCCGCTCGAGCATGCCGGTCTGATCCGGGATCTCGTGAAGGGCGCCGAGGCCCTTGCCGATCGCCTGAGAGTCGATCTGACCGGCGATGAGCAGCAGCGGCGAGCTGGTCGCGTAGGCGGTCGCGAGGCCGGAGAGCGCGTTGAGCACACCGGGGCCGGGAACGACCATGGCCACGCCCACCTCACCGGTGCTCCGCGCGTAGCCGTCGGCCATGTAGCTCGTCGCCTGCTCGTTGCGGGCGCAGACGAAATCGATCCGATCCCCGCGGTCGTAGAGCGCGTCGGCCGCCGCATCGAGCTGCACGCCGGGGATGCCGAAGACGCGGCTCACGCCCTGTGCGATCAGCGACTCGGCGAGCAGCTCGCCTCCTGTCATCTCGGTCATCGTGTCCTCTCAAGCTCCATTGCGGGGGCTCTGCCGCCGTGCGACATCCCGATAGATATCAATCTAATGATTATAATCAATTTACGCAAATACGCCCTCGAACGATCCGTCGCCGACGCCGTCGACCGCCACCCCGTCGACCACCACGGCGCGCACCCGGCTCGCGACGTCGAGGGGGTCCCCCGACCACAGCACCAGGTCGGCGTCGAGACCGGGCGCGAGCGCGCCCACGCGATCGTCGATCCGCGCGATCCGCGCCGGCTCGACGGTGACCGCGGCCAGGGCGGCCTCGCGCGACAAACCCTCTCGCACGGCCAGGGCCGCCTGCAGCACGAGATGCTGCTGAGGCACGACGGGATGATCCGTCGTCAGCGCGAGCCGCACCCCCGCCTCGGCGAGGCGGGCCGCATTCGCGGGGTCCGCCTCCGCGCACTCGACCTTGCCGCGGGCCGAGAGGATCGGGCCGAAGATCACCGGGATGCCCCGCTCCGCGAGCACCGCGGCGAGCTTGTGGGCCTCGGTGCCGTGATTGATCACGAGGCGCAGCCCGAACTCGTCGGCGATGCGCAGTGCTGTCGCGATGTCGTCGTGGCGATGCACGTGCTGGTCCCAGAAGAGCTCGCCCGACAGCACGTCGGCCAGTGCCTCGAGATCGAGGTCGGACCGGAAGGCGTCGCCCGCACGCACCGCCGCGGCGCGCCGCCGGGCGTAGTCCTGCGCATCCAGCAGCGCCTGTCGGATCACCTGGGCGGTACCGAGCCTCGTCATCGGCGACTGGTTGCGAGCCTCGTAGGTGCGCTTCGGATTCTCCCCGAGAGCCGACTTCACGCTGACCTCCGCGCGCACGATCCGCTCATCGATCACGCGGGATCCCGCGGTCTTGATCGCGGCCGTGCGTCCGCCGATGGGGTTGCCCGAGCCGGGTTTCACCACGACCGTCGTGACGCCTCCGCCGAGAGCGTCGCGGAACGCCGTGTCCTCCGTGTTCACCGCGTCGATGATGCGCGTGCCTGCGGCGTTGGGACGGCTGAGCTCGGAGGCATCAGCCCCGGCCCACCCGACGCCGTCCTCGTGCGCTCCGATATGGCTGTGGGCATCGACGAGGCCGGGCGTGAGCCAGCACCCCGCCGCCTCGACGCGACGCACGCCGCTCGGCGCGGCGTCGCGTTCGCCGACCCACGCGATCCGCCCGTCGCGCACGTGCACGGCGCCCGCTCCGAACACCTCGCCGGTCCCCGTCAGCACACGAGCGCCGACGATCAGATACTCCTCGCTCATGCGCGGTCCTCCCTCGTTCGTTCCGTTCGTTCCGTTCGTCCTGTTCGTCCCGCCGTCGCTGCGCACCGCCTCACGCCGTCTCCACGACGTCCGGTACCGCGGCCCCGGCGATGAACGCCCGCAGATCCGCCCCGAGCCGTCGCGCGGACTCCCGGTCGCTGTACATCATGTGCCCGCCCTCGTAGCATCGGAGCGTCACCCGGTCACGGGGCAGAGCGTGCTGGCTCAGCAGATTGCACGCGGCGCCCACCGTGGTCAGTGAGTCGTAGTGCCCGGTCCCGATGAAGAGCCTCGCCCGGTCGTTCGCGCGCATCCAGGCCCGCAGGTTGGCGGCGTAGTCGAAGACCGCGAAGGGCGAGGGAAGCGGGCTGCCGCCGAAGGCCCCGATCGCGCGATGCTCCTGATAGTCCCACCGCTCGTGCGCGCCGGGCGCCGCCAGCAGATAGGGGGCATCGCCCGCCACGCCGAGCGAGTCGCGCAGGTGGCGGTGGATGAGCGCCGTGAAGGCGGCGTCGAGGCGGGTGCCGGTCGGCTCGTATTCCGGCTCCGGCAGGCCGACCGGCGCACTGGGCAGGGTGTAGCGCGCGTCGGTCAGACCGAGCACCCGTCCCGGGAGCAGTTCGCGCCTGAAGTCCTCCTTGTTCACCCGCAGCCGCCGCGCGAGCAGCGCATCGACCGACAAGCCGCAGAAGCCCGAGAACTCCCTGGCGATCTCCCTCTCGGCGTCGGGATCGAGCAGGTCTCCGCACAGCAGGGCCGGAGCGTAGCGCTCGATCGACCAGCGGTGCGCTCGATCGGCCAGTTCGTCGACCGGAACCCCCAGGTAGGAGCCCCGTCCGTGGTAGCGCGCCGTCACCGCGAGGAACGGCACCGCTGCGATGTAGCCCACGGCGTTCCCGGGACGCTGCGTGGTCTCCTGCGCGTTCACCGCTTGCCCGATCAGCGCACAGCCCGAGACCGCGATCGCGGTGTCGCGGTGCTGCAGCCGGGTCGCCAGCAACGCGGCTCGAATCGTGCCGTAGCTCTCGCCGACGAGGAAGACCGCGTCGCCGAGACGACCGTGATGCACGAGCCAGGCGGCGATGACATCGGCGACGTGGTCGGCATCGGCCTCGGCCCCGTCGACCGCCGCGGAGGCCGTGTCGGGGTCGATGCCCGCCTCGAGCCGCCCGAGTCCGGTGCGGATCGGATCGATGAACACGAGGTCCGCCGCGCTCAGCAGACTGCCGCAGTTCTCCTCGAGTCCGTACGGCGGCATGGCCCCTGCGCCGAGATCCTCCGGAACCGCGACGCGGAACGGCCCCACACCCCCGAGATGCAGCCACACCGACGAAACCCCCGGACCGCCGTTGAACACGAACGCCACCGGGCGCCGGTCCTCGCCGGCCCGTCGCTCGAGTGCATAGGAGATGGTGTGGGCGGTGCCGATCCGCCGGCCTCCGCTCGCCGTCACGGCCACCCGCTCGACACGACCCGTGAAACGCCGCCCGGCACCGCCGTTGGCGTCCAGGCCCGCGGAGAACCCGCGCGGCTCCGATTGCCACTCGATCATCTGCACCTCGCTTCAATTCAATTCAATTGGTTATAATCAATCTATCGAATCCACGCAGCGATTGCGACCATCGCAGCACACCCGAAGGAGTCCCGCATGCCCACCCTCCGCATCCGCGAGCATCTCGACGCGATCCCCGGCTATCGACAGGGCCGGTCCGCAGCCGCCGATCCGGGGATCGAGACCTACAAGATCTCCTCGAACGAGAACCCCTACCCGCCGCTGCCCTCGGTGCGGCAGCGCATCGCCGAGCTCGTGGACGGCCTCAATCGCTACCCCGACTCATCGGGCGCAGCGCTCGTCGAGGCCCTCTCCGAGCGCCACGGCGTCTCACCCGACAACGTGGTGCTGGGCAGCGGCTCGATCGAGATCGTCTCCCAGCTCATCCGCGCGACGGCAGGACCGGGCGACGAGGTGCTCTTCGCCTGGCGCTCCTTCGAGGCCTACCCGATGCTCGTGCGCGCCGCCGGAGCCGAACCCGTGCAGGTGCCCCTCGACTCCGAGCTGCGGCACGACCTCGACGCGATGCTCGGGGCCATCACGGAGCGCACGCGCCTGATCCTCGTCTGCAACCCCAACAACCCCACGGGCACCACGGTCGGCGCAGCCGCGCTCGAGCGCTTCCTCGACCGGGTGCCGCAGGACATCACGGTCGTCATCGACGAGGCCTACGAGCACTTCAACCGACAGGACGACGCGCCGAAGGGCGTCACGATCTTCAAGGATCGCTCGAACGTGGCCGTCGCGCACACCTTCTCCAAGGCCTACGGCCTGGCGGGCCTGCGCGTCGGCTACGCCCTCGCCCCCCATCCGCTGGCTGCGGCCATGCGCAAGGTCTCGATCCCGTTCGGCGTCACCTCGCTGGCGCAGCAGGCCGCCGTGCGGTCGCTGGAGGCCGAAGACGAGCTGCAACTGCGGGTCGACGCGCTCATCGCCGAGCGCGAGCGAGTCGTCGCCGCACTCGAGGACACGGGACTGAGGGTGCCCGAGAGCCAGGCGAACTTCGTCTGGCTCCCCCTCGGCGACGCCACGACGGCGGCCGCCGAGCTGCTCGAGGCGGCCGGACTGATCGTGCGCCCGTTCCCGGGCGAGGGGCTGCGCGCCACCATCGCCGAGACAGAGGCCAACAACCGCCTCATATCAGTCGCACCCCGGTTGGCGTCGGCCTGACGAGTCCCGGCCGGAAGCCCGCATCCGGACCGGAGCGCCCGTTGCGGGCGGGATCAGGTCCGCCCGCAACGATCCGCGATATCCGCAGCGGCGGCGCGGCCCGCGGCGATGAGCCGATCGGCGTCCCCCGGGCGCATGGTGACCAGCATCACGCAAGCAGGTCCGTACTGCTCCGGCAGCGACACCGGGAACGCCGCGGCCCACGCTCCCGCGAGCGCCTTCCCGCTGCTCGTCGCGTAGCCGCGCCGACCGATATCGTCGGACCCGCCGGAGCGCGCGCTGTCGATCACGAGCCGCGGCGCGATGGGGCCCTCGCTGAAGCGGTGACCCACGGGGGTCACGAGATGCATCTCGGCCGTGTCGGGCGACTTGCTGACCGCCGCGATGAGACCCTCGGCCGTGTCGAGCACCAGCACCGCTCCGGCCTCCGCCGTGTTCGCGGCGCGCTGCAGCGGCTCCGCGACCAACTCGTCGAGGGTGCGCTCGAGCGGCCGCGCCAGCTCGAGCAGACCGGCCCCCAGCACATACCGCCCTCGGGAGGTGCGATGCACCAGGCCCCGCTCCGCCAGGCTGCCGATGATCCGGTACAGCGGGGGTCGCTGCGTGCCGAGTTCGCGCGCGAGATCCGTCACCGAGATACCCTCGTCACTCGCGGCGAGGAGGTGCAGCAAGTCGACAGCCCGCGACACCGTCGTGGATCGCAGCTCGGCCGCGCTGCTCATCGGTTCGAGAGCACCGTCTGGTGATCGCGCACCGCGGCGAGCGCCGCCTCGAGATCGCGATCCACGATCGCGTCCACCAGGCGATGATGCACCTCGAGGCGCCCCTCGGAGGTGGAGGTGAAGCCTGGCACGCTCGGCAGACCGTCGAGATTCGTCAGGATGAAATCGACCACGTTGGTGTAGACCATGCTGAGGATCTTGTTCGGCGAGATCTGAGCGATCCGCTTGTGCAGCCGCCAGTTGAGCGGCTGGGCGAGGTCGGCGTTCTCCCACACCTCGTCGAGCTCGGCGAGGAGCGCACGCAGCTCGAGCACGTCCTGCTCGGTGCGGTGCAGCACCGCGTCGGACATGA
>NZ_JAIVPF010000097.1:0-2400 GCF_053528595.1 Leucobacter sp.
ATCGACGACATCACCCGCCTCGCGCTCGCGCTCGGGGGCACCATCTCGGGCGAGCACGGCATCGGCTCGGTGAAGCGGCACGAGCTGCCGTGGCAGCTCGACGCGACGGCCCTCGCGGTGCAGCGCGCCCTCAAGGACGCGCTGGATCCGCGCGGGATCCTCACCCCGGACCGCGCCATCTGAGGCGGACTGGTCCACCGGAGCGCCCCGGAAGTGGTCCACCTCCTGGACCGCTGGCAGGATCGTGAGCATGCGGTTCCTCTCGATCCAGTCCTCGGTCTCGTACGGCCACGTCGGCAACTCCGCCGCCGTCTTCCCGCTGCAGCGCATCGGCGTGGAGGTCATGCCCGTCTTCACGGTGTGCTTCTCGAACCACACCGGATACGGCTCGTGGCGCGGCCCGCTGATGTCCGGAGACGACGTGCGCGAGATCGTGACGGGGATCGAGGAGCGCGGGGGCCTCGAGGGCGTCGACGCCGTGCTCTCCGGCTATCAGGGCGGCGACAGCATCGGCGACGCGATCCTCGACGCCGTCGCGCGGGTGAAGCACCACAGCCCGGACGCGATCTACGCCTGCGACCCGGTGCTGGGGAACGCGAAGTCGGGCTGCCACGTCGCGCCCGAGGTGCAGGAGCTGATCCGCGATCGCGTCGTGCCCCACGCCGACCTCATCACCCCCAACCAGTTCGAGCTCGGCTTCCTCACCGGCACCAGCCCGGACACGCTCGACTCGACCCTCGACGCCGTCGACCGCGTGCGGGAGATCGGCCCCGCCACCGTGCTGGTGACGAGCGTCGAACGCCCCGAGCGGGCGGAGGGGACCATCGAGATGCTCGCCGCGACCGCCGACGGCGCCTGGCTCGTGCAGACGCCGCACCTGCCGTTCAAGGTGAACGGCTCGGGAGACGTCACCGCGGCGCTGTTCACCGCGCACTTCCGGAGCACGGGCGACGCCGCCGCCGCGCTGGCGCGCACGACCGCGAGCGTGTTCGCGCTGCTGGAGCGCACCCTCGCGTCCGGTTCGCGCGAGTTGCGGCTCATCGAGGCCCAGGAGGCCTACGCGCATCCGGACCTGCGCTTCGACGTGCGACGCGTGCGCTGAACCGGCCGCGCCGAGCCGCGCCGCTCAGGCCCGCGCGAGCAGGATCCCGGCCACCGCGAGCGCGGTGGCGAGCAGCAGCATGCCCGGCCCGTTGAGCAGGGCGGCCGCGGTGCGTCGCGTCGCGAGCAGGCGCACCGCGTCGAGACTCGCGGTGCTGAAGGTGGTGTAACCGCCGAGGAAGCCGACCGACAGCACACTCGCGATCGGGTGCTCCAGCGCCAGGCCGACGAGGATCCCGAGCGCGAACGATCCCGTCAGGTTGATGAGCATGATGCCCCAGGGGAAGCGCTCGCGCACGCGATCGGGCAGGCTGTTGTCGACGAGGTGACGGGCCGCGGCACCGACTCCCCCTGCGGCGGCGATCCCGAGGGCCACCCACACCCCGCTCATCGCGCGTCTCCCGTCGCTCGCCGGGGCGCGAGCCGCCTCCCGCTCAAGACGCCGAGCCAGCTGGCCGCGCCGCCGACCGCGAGCGTGGCCGCGCCGTAGCCGACCGCGACCCAGGCCCGCCCCTCGAGCAGCAGCTCCGCGGCGTCCGCCGCCAGCAGGCTGTAGGTCGTGAAGCCCCCCAGCAGGCCCGTCCCGAGCAGCAGCCGGGTGCTCCGCCACCGCCCGTGATCGCTTCCGAGGCGCGTCAGCGCCTCGACCAGCAGTCCGAGCAGATACGCGCCCACCACGTTGATCCCGAAGGTGGCCAGCGGGAACGAGCCGGTGTCCCCCACCGCGAGCGTGATGAGATACCTCGCGAGCGAGCCGACGGCGCCGCCCGCCGCCACGATCCCGAGGTCCGGAAGCAACGCTGCGGACTTCATATCGACACTCCTATCCCGGACCTGCGCGCCGCGGCTCCGCACGGCATGGCGATTGAGATAGGGACCGTTGTCGCTCGAGCGAGGTTCGAACCGGTGAGCCCCACCACCGGGCGCCGGAGAGCGCTCCCCCACTCTACTCCTCGAACCGCGCGGTCCTCGACCCCGCGGCCCGGAGCGCCGACTCCCCCGGCACGCCCGGGATACGCCGATTTGCGTTCCTCGCGGGCCCCTGGTGTAAAGTAGAAGAGTTGTCGGGTGAGCATTTGTCCGACTTCCACGGGTCTGTGGCGCAGCTGGTAGCGCACCTGCATGGCATGCAGGGGGTCAGGGGTTCGAGTCCCCTCAGATCCACCCAAAGTGTCTTACGGGAACACACGACATCGGAAGATGTTGAGTGTTCCCGTTTGGCTTCCTTGCCTCCGGTCGCCTGGTTCACGATGGTGGCGAACGGTTCGGCGAGGCGTGGGCGTAGCTGCTCGTCGTCGG
>NZ_JAIVPF010000098.1:0-21419 GCF_053528595.1 Leucobacter sp.
GAACCAGCAGGATGAGGATGAGGAGAAGCAGCGCGGTCGCGTACTTCAGGTCACCCGGCAGCCAGATGTTGGTGAGCTCGACCATCATGCCGATGATCATCGAGCCGACGAACGCGCCGAACGCCGTGCCGAGTCCGCCGAGCGTCACGGCGGCGAAGAACATCAGCAGCATGGTGCCGCCGGTGAACCAGTTCAGGCCGTTGAAGACGAGGCCGAAGAAGACGCCCGCGAGGCCCGCGAGGCCGCCGCTGACGATCCACACGATGTTGATCACCCGGTCGACGTCGATGCCCGAGGCCCGTGCGAGCGCGGGGTTGTCCGAGATCGCCCGGGTGGCCCGCCCGAAGCGCGTGTACATCAGGCCGAGCCCGACCGCGATGATCGCGAGCAGCGAGACGCCCATCGCGATGTACGACTGCACGGTGAGGGTCACCCCCGCGATCGTGATCGTCTCGGCGGTGCTGCGGTCGATGCGCACCACCCCGGAACCGAAGAAGAACTGGAACGTGTACTGCAGGGTGATGGAGAGGCCGATCGAGACGATCATGAGCTGCATGAGACTCAGCCGTCGTCTGCGCAGCGGTTTCCAGAGCACCTTGTCCTGGGCCCAGCCGAATCCCGCCGACGCGATCACCGCGAGGAGCCCGGCGAGCCAGAGGTTGCCGGTGAATCCCACGAACAGCGCGGCGAGCAGGCCGCCCATCGTCACCATCTCGCCCTGCGCGAAGTTGCTGAGGCCGGTGGTGCCGAAGACGAGCGACAGCCCGAGCGAGGCGAGGGAGATGAGCAGGCCCATGCGTATGCCCGACACGAACTGCTGCCAGAACCGCGGCCACGAGAACGAGCTCGCCGACGACTGGGAGGGCTTCGCCTCCTCGCCGTCCTCTCCGTCGCCGCCGGGCGCCGGCTGCACGGCGTCGGGATCGTCGGTCAGGGGGAACAGCGCGCTCGCCTGATTGTTGAGCTGCACCTGCACGTCGCGGGTGCCGGCGCTCCGGAAGAACTCGCCCTCGGGGAGCGAAGCCTCGTCGACCGTCACCGTGTAGGTGCCGGCCTCGGTGACGCCGAAGGCCCAGCGGCCGTTCTCGTCGGTCTCCGTCTGCTGCGCCTCGGCGCCGCCGCTGAGCGAGACCGAGATTCCGGGCGCGGGATCGCCGCTGCTCAGCTTGATCACACCCTGCACGCAGCCGGTGGATGCATCCGGTGCGCAGTCGGCCGCGAACGCCGGAGCGGCGAGCCCGCCGATCCCGAGCACCGTCAGGAGACCGGTGATCAGGAGGAGGAGCAGTCCCTTCGCGGCGGTTCGTCTTCGTTGGGGCTTCGGATTCACTGGACCTCCATTGGTCAATGAATTGATGGGGGCGGCGCGATGACCGCCCGGCAATAGTGTCGCCCAAATATATACCGACACCCGCAGCATCGCACGACTCGGGTCCGGGGCGTGGCGGCATCGTTGTCGATACGAGACATGAAGTTCCGCGTACGGGACCCGCCCGTTGGAGGAGGTCGAGAACTTTTCCGGATCGCCTCGCGACCGGGTGCCGGAGGCCGAGCGGGGCGATCGCCCGCGCGCAGTAGGATCGAGAGCATGGCTGAGCGATCCTGGTCCTTCTCGAAAGCGTTCCGCGGCATCTTCAGCGGCCCCGAGCTCATCACCGAGGACACGTGGGACGATCTGGAGACGGCGCTCATCACCGCCGACTTCGGCCCGGAGGTCACCGAGTCGATCCTGGGGCAGCTGCGCGCCGACGTGGAGCGGCACCGGGTGACCGAGGTGAAGCAGATGCGCAGCATGCTGCGCGACGCCATCGAGGAGCGCCTGGCGGCCTACGATCCGACGCTCCGCCTCTCGGAGCGTCCGGCCGTGATCCTGGTGGTCGGCGTCAACGGCGTCGGCAAGACCACCACGATCGGCAAGTTCGCGAACTACCTCAAGGCCTTCGACAAGCGGATCCTGGTGGGGGCCGCCGACACCTTCCGCGCGGCGGCCGTCGAGCAGCTGGGCACCTGGGCCGAGCGCGCGGGCGTCGACATCGTGAAGCCGCAGCAGCAGGGGCAGGATCCCGCCTCGGTCGCCTTCCAGACGGTCGAGCGCGCGAAGAACGAGGCGTACGACATCGCGATCATCGACACGGCTGGCCGGCTGCAGACCAAGGGCGGGCTCATGGACGAGCTCGGCAAGGTGCGTCGCGTCATCGAGAAGCAGGCCCCCGTCGCCGAGGTGCTGCTGGTGCTCGACGCGACCACGGGGCAGAACGGGCTCGCGCAGGCGGAGGCCTTCATCGAGCACGCCGGAGTGACGGGCCTCGTGCTGACGAAGCTCGACGGCTCGGCGAAGGGCGGCTTCGTGCTCTCCGTGCAGCAGAAGACGGGGCTGCCGATCAAGCTCGTGGGGCAGGGCGAGGGTATCGGCGACCTCACGGGGTTCACCCCTCACGTCTTCGCCCAGCAGCTGGTCGGCTGAGCGCGTGGTCTCGCGTGCCCAGGTCGGCCTGCGCTCGGAGCGCGGACCGGTCCTGCTGGCGCTCATGCTGGCGACGGCGCTCATCGCCGTCGACGCCACGATCCTGGCGACGGCGGTGCAGAGCGTCGTGGCCGACCTCGGCGGCTTCGCGCAGTTCCCGTGGCTGTTCTCGAGCTACATGCTCGCGCAGGCCGTCTCGGTGCCGATCTACGCCAAGCTCTCCGACACGATCGGGCGCAAGCCGATCATGCTCATCGGGATCGTCCTCTTCCTGCTGGGATCCATCGCCTGCGGCCTCGCGTGGAGCATGCCGGCCCTCATCGTCTTCCGCGGCCTGCAGGGGCTCGGGGCGGGCGCCATCGCGCCGATGGCGCAGACCGTCGCGGGGGACATCTACACGGTCGAGGAGCGCGCCAAGGTGCAGGGCTACATGGCCGGCGTGTGGGCCACGGCATCCGTGCTGGGGCCGGCGCTCGGCGGCGTGTTCTCGCAGTTCGTCTCCTGGCGGTGGATCTTCCTCATCAACATCCCGCTCTGCCTCCTGGCCGGCGCGCTGCTGCTGCGCAACTACCGCGAGAACTCCGTGCAGCGGGAGCGGCGCATCGACTTCGCGGGCGCCACGGTGCTCACCATCGGGCTCACGGCGACGATCCTCGCCATCATCGAGGGCGGTCACTCCTGGGCCTGGCTGTCGCCGACCGGTCTCGGCCTCGTGTCGCTCGGGATCGCGGCGCTCGCCGGCTTCGCGCTGATCGCCAGGCGGGCGTCCGAGCCGATCCTCGATCTCTCCCTGCTGAGATCGCCCGTCGTGTGGGCCCCCACCTGCATCTCGGCCTGCGTGGGGGCGCTGCTCACCGGATTCACGGCCTTCGCGCCGAGCTATCTCGAGCGCACCGCGGGATCGCCGCCGCTGATCGCCGGGTTCGCGGTCGCGGCGTGCATGCTCGGCTGGCCGGTCGCCGCGACGACCTCCGGCCGCATCTACCTGCGCTGGGGCTTCCGCCGCACCGCGCTCATCGGCAGCGCCATCGCCACGGCCGGCACGATCGCGCTCGTGGCCGTGGCGCCGCGACCGGATCCCGTGACGATCGCCGCCTGCGCGTTCGCGATCGGCTTCGGCCTGGGCTGGACCGCGACGCCGACGCTCATCGCCGCACAGGCCTCGGTGGAGTGGAACCAGCGCGGGGCGGTCACCGGGCTCAACGTGTTCGCCCGCACGGCCGGCGGCGCGATCGGGGTGGCCGTCTACGGGGCGGTGTCGAACGGGGTCATCGCGGCCGGTGGCGGCGAGCACCACGCACCCACCGTGATCGCGGCCACCTGGTGGGTGTTCGTCGGCATCGCGATCACCTCGGCGCTCATGCTCGCGGGAGCGGCCGCCATGCCCCGTCGGAGCGGTGCGGGAGGCTGACCGCGGCGCGCGCCGCGCGCACCGACTAGAATGGTGCCGCTATGGCTACTTTCGGGAACCTCTCCGCTCGGCTGACCGAGACCTTCAAGAACTTGCGCGCGAAGGGCAAGCTGTCGGCCTCCGACGTCGACAGCACGGTGCGCGAGATCCGGCGCGCCCTGCTCGAGGCCGACGTGGCGCTCGACGTGGTCAAGGCCTTCACCGCCACGGTGCGCGAGCGCGCGCTGGGCGACGAGGTGAACCAGGCGCTCAACCCGGCCCAGCAGGTCGTGCAGATCGTCAACGAGGAGCTCGTGGGCATTCTCGGCGGCGAGCAGCGCCGCCTGCAGTTCGCGAAGAACCCGCCGACGGTCATCATGCTCGCGGGCCTGCAGGGCGCCGGCAAGACCACGCTCGCCGGCAAGCTCGCGAAGTGGCTGAAGGATCAGGGGCACACCCCTCTCCTCGTGGCCTGCGACCTGCAGCGCCCCAACGCCGTCACCCAGCTCGGCGTCGTCGCCGAGCAGGCTGGCGTGGCCATCTATGCGCCGGAGCCCGGGAACGGCGTCGGCGATCCTGTGCGGGTGGCGAAGGACGGCGTGGCCGAGGCCCGCCGCGCGCAGCACGACTTCGTGATCATCGACACCGCCGGCCGTCTGGGTGTCGACGCCGAGCTTATGCAGCAGGCCTCCGACATCCGCAGGGCCACCGACCCCGACGAGGTGCTCTTCGTCATCGACTCCATGATCGGCCAGGACGCGGTGGCGACGGCGCAGGCCTTCCAGGAGGGCGTCGACTTCACCGGCGTCGTGCTCACCAAGCTCGACGGCGACGCCCGCGGCGGCGCGGCGCTCTCGATCCGGAGCGTCACGGGCCGGCCGATCCTCTTCGCCTCCACCGGCGAGGGCCTCGGCGACTTCGAACCGTTCCACCCGGATCGCATGGCGAGCCGGATCCTCGACCTCGGCGACATCCTCACCCTCATCGAGCAGGCGCAGCAGGCATTCGACGAGGACGAGGCGCGCAAGGTCGCCGAGAAGATCGCGTCGGACGCATTCACGCTCGACGACTTCCTCGGCCAGATGCAGCAGCTGCGCAAGGCCGGCTCCATCAAGAAGATGATGGGGATGCTGCCCGGCATGGGCAAGATGAAGGATCAGCTCGAGAGCTTCGACGAGCGCGAGATCGTGCGCACGGAGGCGATCATCCAGTCGATGACGCGCGAGGAGCGGGCGAACCCGAAGATCCTCAACGGCTCTCGCCGCCTGCGCATCGCGAAGGGCTCCGGCATGACCGTGACCGACGTCAACCAGCTCGTGCAGCGCTTCGAGCAGGCGGCGAAGATGATGAAGACCGTCGCGCGCGGCGGCGTGCCCCAGATCCCCGGCATGGGGCCGGTGCCGGGCATGGGCGGCCACGGCGGCAAGAAGAAGCCGCAGGGCAAGGGCAAGGGGGCGAAGCGCTCGGGCAATCCGGCCAAGCGCGCGCAGGAGGCGGCGGGGATCGCGGCGAAGCCCGCCCCGGCGAGCGGATCGGGCTTCGGGCTGGGTGCCGGAGGCGCCGCGCAGCCGAGCGAGGAGGACCTCGCCAAGCTGCAGCAGATGCTCGGGAAGGGCCTGCGGTAGCGGAGCCCGGCCCGCGACAGCCGTTGCGGCCCGCGGCCCGGGCACCTGCGGCGGGATCCCGACGCTACGCGAACTCCCGCACGTAGAGCAGCATGCGGCCGTCGACGCCGGGCTCGGTGTTCGCGAAGCCGTGGCGCTCGTAGAAGCGGCGCGTGTCGACGTCGACCTCGTCGACGTTGATGTGCATCTCCTCGCCGCCCCGTGCGCACAGCTCGGCGACGGCGCGCTCGAGGATGGCCGTGCCGATCCCGTCGGCGCGGCGAGGCGGGCGCACGTACAGCTCGTCGAGCACCGCGAGCGGCCCGTCGGAGTAGATGGTCGGGCGCAGGGTGATCAGGGCGAAGCCGTCGGGCGCGCCGGGCGGCCCGGCGAACACCGCGTAGCCGACGGGGGAGGCGAGGATCGCGCGGAAGCGGCGCGCCAGGTCCGCGTGGGCGGGGCACGGCGACTCGAACTCGGCGTTGAAATCGGCCTGGAGACGCGCGAGAGTCTCCGCGTCGTCGGGGCCTGCGAGGACGGCGGCGATGCTGCTCATCTCCCCAGTCTGCGCCCGATCCGAACAAATCGCCATAAAAACCCCTGATCCTGACAAAAATTGATTTTCTTGCTCCGCTGTGGCAGGATTGATGAGTTCGCGCACTCGCGCGCCCAGGCTTCCGTCCCGGCTGCGATCGGCGGTGCGGTGTCACACCACTCGATTCTCGAATCGACCAACTCAAGGAGTCATTCATGGCTGTCAAGATCCGTCTGAAGCGCCTCGGCAAGATCCGCGCGCCCTACTACCGCATCGTCGTGGCCGACTCGCGCACCAAGCGCGACGGCCGCGTGATCGAGGAGATCGGCAAGTACCACCCGACCGAGAACCCCTCGTTCATCGAGGTCGACTCGGATCGCGCGCAGTACTGGCTGAGCGTCGGCGCGCAGCCGACCGAGCAGGTGGCCGCGATCCTCAAGCTGACCGGCGACTGGGGCAAGTTCACGGGCGAGGGCAGCACCGAGTCGCGGGTGCTGCCGGTCGAGCCCAAGGCCGCCTTCGAGGTCGACGCCTCGAAGAAGACGGTGCTGCGTCCCAAGGCCGAGAAGCCCGCCGCGGCTCCGGCCGAGGCGCCGGCCGACGAGGCCGCCGCCGAGACCAGCGAGGACTAATCCTCTTGGCTGAGCAGGCGCTGGCCGAGGCGCTCGACCATCTCGTGCGGGGGATCGTGGATCACCCGGAGCGCGTGCGCGTCGACTCGCGGGACACCGCCCGCGGCGAGGTGCTCGAGGTGCGGGTGCACCCGAGCGACCTCGGCCGCGTGATCGGGCGCGGGGGTCGTACGGCCTCCTCGCTGCGCACCGTCGTCTCGGCGCTGGCGGAGAACGGGCGCGTGCGCGTCGACGTGGTCGACACCGATCTCGTCGACGACCGCGAGGCCGACGGCGAGATCGATGCCGATGAGGCCGCGGCCGACGGCGCCGGTCCCCGCGAGCCGGAGGACGACGCCTGATGGCCGATGCGCGAGAGCGTGCGCGAGCTCCCCGTCCCGCTAGCGGGGCGGGGAGTTTGCGCGTGGGGCGCCTGACGAAGCCGCACGGACTGAAGGGCGGCATCAAGCTCGAGCTCTTCACCGACAATCCCGAGCTCCGCTTCGTGCCCGGAGCGGTGTTCCACCTGCAGGTGCCCGAGGACTCGCCGTGGTTCGGGCGCACCATCACCATGCGCGAGCTGCGCTGGTTCAACGACTCCCCGGTCGGGTTCTTCGAGGAGCTCCCCGACCGCACCGCCGCCGAGGGCA
Organism: Leucobacter sp.; assembly: GCF_053528595.1. NCBI lineage: Bacteria > Bacillati > Actinomycetota > Actinomycetes > Micrococcales > Microbacteriaceae > Leucobacter > Leucobacter sp. The sequence goes on from NZ_JAIVPF010000098.1 coordinate 7,255, forward strand.
TCGTGCGCGCGATCCTCTGGATCGACGAGCAGACCGTCGCCGCCGGCGAGGAGGAGAACGCCTGGTACGACCACCAGCTCGTGGGGATGTCGGTGGTGCGCGACGACGTGGTGCTGGGCACGGTCGCCGAGGTGCAGCACTTCCCGGCGCAGGACCTGCTCGCGGTGACCACGGATCGCGGCACCGTGCTCGTGCCGTTCGTCGAGGCCATCGTGCCGAGCGTCGATCTCGAGGCCGGCGTGGTGCGGGTGACCCCGCCCGCGGGGCTCTTCGAGGAGGCTGAGGGCGAGTGAGGATCGACATCGTCTCGATCTTCCCCGGCTACTTCGACGCGCTCGGGCTGTCGCTGCTCGGCAAGGCCAAGCAGAAGGGGCTCATCGACGTGCGGGTGCACGATCTGCGCGACGCCGCGCACGACCGGCACCGCACCGTCGATGACACGCCCGCGGGCGGCGGGGCCGGCATGGTGATGAAGCCGGAGCCGTGGGGCGAGATGCTCGACGGGATCCTCGGATCGGATGACGCGGATCCCGAGCCCCTCATCATCTTCCCCTCGCCGGCCGGCGAGGTCTTCGACCAGCGCATGGCCCGCGAGCTCGCGCACGAGCGGCACCTGATCTTCGGGTGCGGCCGCTACGAGGGCATCGACCAGCGGGTGTTCGACGAGTACTCGGAGCGCGGCCGCGTGCGCCTCGTGAGCATCGGCGATTACGTGCTCAACGGGGGAGAGGTCGCGACGATCGCGATGATCGAGGCGATCGGCCGCCTGCTGCCCGGTGTCGTGGGCAACCCCGAGAGCCTCGTCGAGGAATCCCACGAGGAGGACGGCCTGCTCGAGTACCCGAGCTACACCAAGCCGGCCGCGTGGCGCGGGCGCGAGGTGCCGCCCGTGCTGCTGAGCGGCAACCACGCCGCCGTCGACGCGTGGCGGCGCGAGCAGCGCATCGAGCGCACCCGCCGGGTGCGTCCCGAGCTGCTGCCGCGGCAGCTGAGCGGCGAGTCCCGCGGTCGGCACGCGGCGGAGTAGGTCGCGGGCCGGAGCCCTAGCGGTGCTCGAGCGCAGCGGCACGGCCGTCCTGCAGCGCGAACCACATCCCCGACGACGGATCCTCGATCAGCGCGGCAGCGGGGTCCATCGTCGCGATGGCCGCCGCGAGTGCGGCGTCCGCGTTGAAGCCGGCCTCCTCCGCGGGATCGTCCGACGACGGTCGCCAGACGCGGTAGGTGCCCAGAGCGGTGCCGTCGTCGTCGAGGATCGGCGCGATCCACTCGTCGAGGGGCGCCGCGACCGGGGTGCTCGACGCTCCGGCGACGTACTCGGGGGCCCAGTGGTGGATCCGATGGATCCGCCCGAATGCGGAGGCCCCGGAGAGCGGGTTGCCGCCGTCCTCGGCGAGCGCCCCGCTCCGGTCCTCTCGCAGCCCGGTCGCCGCCCGCTCGTCGAACCGCGCTGCGACGTCTGCGCTCGTCTCGGCACCGGTGCCGGTGTCGGCGCCCGGGCCTCGGGCGTGGTCCGGTGAGGCGCACGCCGTGAGGGCTGCCAGCAGCAGCGCCCGCGCTGCAACGGCCGCCGCGACACGCCTGGCGAGACCCGGAGGACGCCCTCCGGCGCGTGCGCTCATATCGGGATCCTTCCGCCGGTGTTCGTGTGCCGAATGCCCCCAATCATCTCGGGTCGAGGGCACCGCCGCTAGGCTTGACGCATGCGTGATTTCCTCTCGGCCGCCATCGGCAAGACGGTGCGACAGGTCGCGCGGCTGCGGGGCGGCGGGTCCGCGCTCCCCGGCCTGGTCGTGGAGAAGCTGGATCCGGGGTTCCTCTCCCGGGTGCTCGGCCGCCTGCCGTACGGCGTGGTCGCGGTGAGCGGCACCAACGGCAAGACCACCACCACGAAGATGATCGTGGAGGTGCTGGAGGCCCAGGGCCTCCGGGTGTTCACCAATCGCACCGGTTCCAACTTCTCGCGCGGCGTCGTCGCCGCGGCGATCCAGGAGTGCTCGATCGGCGGCAGGCTCGACGCCGACATCGCGGTGCTCGAGCTCGACGAGGCGCACGCGATGTACTTCATCGACCGGGTGCCGCCGCGCTTCACGCTGCTCCTCAACGTGCTGCGGGACCAGCTCGACCGCTTCGGCGAGATCGACACGACGGCGAAGCTGCTGCAGCGCATCGCCGACGCCACGACGGAGGGGCTCGTGGCGAATCGCGAGGACCGGCTGGTCGCGGCGATCGGGGAGCGCACGCGCGAGCGCGCGGGCGGGCCGGAGGTGCGCGGCTTCGGGCTCTCCGACGCGCTGCTGTCGACCTTTCCCAGCGACGACGACTTCCACGCGGCCCCCGGCCTCGCAGCGGCCGGTGAGCGCGAGGACGCGGACGTCACGCTCGTCGAGCTCGGCGATCACGAGGCGGTGTTCCGCATCGACGGCGCCGAGCACCGCACCACGCTCAAGCTCGAGGGCCTCTACAACACGTTCAACGCGGCGTCGGCGCTCGTCACGGTGCGCATGATCCTCGAGGCGGGCCCGCTCGCGGGACTCGCCACGGGATCCGCGCCGCATCCGACGACCGAGGCGATCCTCGCCGCCCTCGCCGAGGTGCGCCCGGCGTTCGGCCGCGGCGAGCGGCTCGTGCTCGACGGACAGCCGCTCGAGCTCGTGCTCGTGAAGAACCCCGCGGGCTTCCGGCTCGGACTCGCCTCCTTCGACCCGAGCGGCGTGTCGGTGATGATCGCCATCAACGACCAGTACGCCGACGGCCGCGACATGTCCTGGCTGTGGGACGTCGACTTCACCTCGCTCGCCGAGGCCGGCGTCGACACGGTCAGCGGCACCCGCGCGTGGGACATGGCCCTGCGGCTGGAGCACGACGACGTGCCCGTGGGCCACGTCGAGGAGGATCTGGGGCGCGCGCTGCGCGAGTTCCGGGCGCGCACCATGCCCGCCGGCGGCGAGGGGAGCGCGCGGCGCATCTACTGCACCTACACCGCCATGCTCGAGCTGCGCAGGGCGCTCGCCGAGCTGACCGACGTGGAGGACATCTGGTGAACGGGTCACGGGAGCTGACGATCGTGTCGCTGTACCCTCGCGACATGAACATCTACGGGGATCGCGGCAACGTGCTCTCCCTCGTGCGACGGGCGCGAGCGCACGGCTACGCGCCGCGCGTGGTCGAGGTCAATCCGGGAGACCCGCTGCCGGAGTCCGTGGACATCGTGATCGGCGGCGGCGGGCAGGACTCGGGCCAGGGCCGGGTGGCGACGGACCTCGCGGCGCGGGCCGACGGGATCCGGGCCCTCGCGGCCGACGGCACGCCCATGCTCATGATCTGCGGGCTCTACCAGCTGTTCGGCCACCGCTTCGTCACCCACACGGGCGAGGAGCTCGCCGGCATCGGCGTGCTCGACGTCGAGACCCGCGGCGGCAGCGAGCGCATGATCGGCAACATCGTGCTCGAGTCGGAGGAGTTCGGCGAGATCATCGGGTACGAGAACCACAGCGGCAACACGACGCTGGGCGCGGGATCGCGTCCGCTCGGACGCGTGACCCAGGGTGCCGGCAACAACCCCGATGACGGTGTGGAGGGCGCGCGCACCGCCAACGTGATCGGCAGCTACCTGCACGGCTCGCTGCTGCCGAAGAACCCGGCCCTCAGCGACTTCCTCATCGGCGAGGCGGCGCGCCGCCGGTACGGGAGCTTCGAGGCGATCGCGGGAACGGATTCGACGGTGGAGCGGGCGCGGGCGAGCGCGAAGCGCCGGCCCCGCTGATCCCGCGCGGCGGCGCACCGCGAAAATTTTTTCACACCCGCGGGAATATGCATGTGCATGTATCAGTTGTGCTTCATCAGACCCACTCGTCGAACGAAAGGCACTCGAATGTCCATCACTGCAGAGCAGATCCCCGGTTACCGCGTCGGCACCTGGAAGATCGATCCCACCCACTCCGAGGTCGGCTTCTCGATCCGCCACCTCGCCATCAGCAAGGTCAAGGGCAAGTTCGAGCAGTTCGACGCGACCTTCGTCACCGCCGAGAACCCGCTCGACTCCTCCGTCGAGGCGAACGTCGAGGTCGCATCGGTGAACACCAACGAGAAGAACCGCGACGGGCACCTGCGCACCGGCGATTTCTTCGCCGTCGAGGAGCACCCGCAGCTCACCTTCGTGTCCACCGGTGCGCGCGAGGAGGGCGGCGACTTCAAGGTCGACGGCGAGCTCACCATGCGCGGGGTGACGAAGCCCGTGACCCTCGACTTCGAGTTCGGCGGCTTCGGCGAGGACCCCTACGGCAACTACAAGGCCGGTTTCACCGCCACCACGGTCGTGAAGCGCGAGGACTTCGGCCTCACCTTCAACGCGCCGCTCGAGAAGGGCGGCATGCTGCTCGGCTCCGACGTCACCATCACGCTCGACATCCAGGCGGCGCTGCAGCAGTAACGGCGGCGCACCTCTGGAGAGGGCGGGATCGGCTTCGGCCGGTTCCGCCCTTCCGTGTCACTCCAGCTCCCCGGTGATGCGCCCGCGCACCCGGCGCAGATCCTCCATGAGCGAACCGATGAGCACCCAGTGGTCGGGGTGGGGCTGCGGGATCGTGTACGGCGCCGTGAGCGCGGGCGGCTCGGCGACGTCCGGCTCCTGCGAGGCGTCGCGCACGAGCCGCTCGAGATCGTGGGCGGCGCGGCGGATCTCCTCGACCATGCCCACCACCGAGGCGTCGGAGACGAGGTCGGGCTCGTAGAGGTCGTAGACGGCGCGCGACATGCCGCCGATCTGCGTGATGATCGGCTGCAGGCGCTGGAACAGCGCGTCGTCATCCGCGAGGCCCGTCCGGTAGCGGGGGCTGCGGGGGTTGAGCCGCAGGCTCTCCCGCGCCTGCCGCAGCAGGCCGTGCACTCGCGCGCGCTCGGTCTGGAGGGCCCGCGCCTCGAGATGCATGTCCTCGAGCCAGTCGTCGTCGCGGGGCGCGTCCAGCGCGTCGGCGATGCGCCGGAGCGCGGCCGCGGCGTCCTCCGTGAGCGACACGAGCGCCTCGTGCACCGGCAGGGTGCGCACGGGCGCGACGACGAGGGCGTTCACCGCGACGCCGATGAGGGCGCCGATGAGCGTCTCGACCAGCCGTTCCACGCCGTAGTGCAGATCCAGACCGCCGAGCGCGATCATGAGCAGGGCGCTCACCACGATCTGGTTCGCCGCGCTCGGGGTCATGCGCAGCAGCCAGCCGAGGGCGAGCCCGGCCACGAGCGCGGCGATGAACAGCCACGAGTGCTGGCCCAGGAACTCTCCCGTGAGCAGTGCGACGGCCACGCCGAGCAGCACGCCGACCACACGCTCGAGGCCCTTGCTGAGGGACTGGTCCACGTTGTCCTGCACCACGAGGAGCGCCGCGATCGCGCCGAAGATCGGCAGCTGCTCGGGGAAGACGAGCAGGCACGTGAACCACGCGAGGATCATCGAGGCGAGCGTCTTCACCACCTGGATGAGCGGGGTCCGCTGCTCCGCCCGGACCCGGCTGGTGAGCTGGCGCGGCGCGCGCCACCATCTGGTGAGGCGGCCGGGGCTCACGGTCGATCCGGTCTCACAGCAGCCCCAGCTTGCGCAGCTCCTCGCGCAGCGTCGCGCCGTCCGGGCCGTAGACCCACGGCACGCCGCTGGTGCTGCGGTGCAGGTTGGCCTTCGACCGACCGCCGGCGAGCACGGCCTCGCCGATCGAGAGCTGCCTGATCAGGACCGCGGCGACGTTCTCGGGGTGCGCGGTGGCGAACTCGTGGTACAGCGCCTCGTCGTGCTGCCCGTCGTCGCCGATCAGCACCCATCGCACCTCGGGGAACTCGGCCGCGAGCCGCTTGAGCTCCCGGCGCTTGTGCTCCTTGCCGCTGCGGAACCAGCGGTCGTGCGTCGGGCCCCAGTCGGTGAGGAGCAGGGGGCCCATGGGGTAGAGGTTGCGGGCGAGGAATCGGCTCAGGGCCGGCGCCGCGTTCCACGCGCCCGTCGAGAGGTAGACCACCGGAGATCCCGGGTGGCGCGCGACGAGATGATCGAGCATCACCGCCATGCCGGGGGTGGCGGATCGCGCGTGCTCGTCGAGCACGAAGCTGTTCCACGCGGCGACGAACGGCCGGGGCAGCGCGGTGATGAGGATCGTGTCGTCGATGTCGGAGATGACGCCGAGCCGGGCGCCGGGATCCACCACGTTCACCGGGGCGTCGGCCGCCTCGCTGTCGCCGGCCTGCAGCGTGAGCGTGTGCCAGCCGGGGGAGAGCGACACCGGCACGATCGAGTCGATCACACCGCCCCGATCGGCGACGACCTCGGTCACCGGCTCGCCGTCGATGAGCACGCGCACCGGCTGGTGCGGCACCGAGAGGCTGGTGAAGGTGCGCCAGCCGCGCACCCGGGAGACCTCGGCCACATCGGGCCGGAAGCGCGTGTGCTCGCGGCTCTCCGGCTTCAGGTACAGCACCCTCCCGAGCACCCGCACCCAGTCCGTGCTGCCGTATCCGATGTACGGGATCACCGACGGCTTCTTGCCGCGGGAGATGGCTCGGCGGGCGCGGCGCACGTGCATCCAGTCCTCGAGGCGGGCCGCGAGGCGGGGCCGGGAGTCGGGCTCGGCGTTCGAAGTCACCCCGCCAGTCTAGGGCGTGCGCGTCCGCCGCACGCCGCGCGCCGGCCGCGGCTACTCCTCGCCGGTGTCCTCGCCCGCGAGACGCATGTGGGCGCGCTCCCGGCGGAGGAAGGCGCGCTTCGCGGCCCACAGCGCGAGCACCACGAGCAGCACCGCGCCCGCGAAGATGAAGCCCGCGCCCTTCACCCGATCGGCCAGGCGCTCGAACCCCGCGGCCGCGCCGGCGCCCAGCGAGACCACCAGCAGCGCCCAGACGACGCTCGCCGAGGCGGTCCAGGCCAGGAAGACGCGGTAGCGCATGCCGGCCATGCCGGCGGTGAGCGGGATCAGCGAGTGCAGCACTGGCAGGAAGCGCGAGAGGAACACGGCGACCCCGCCGCGCTCGCCGAGGTAGTGCTCGGCGACCCGCCAGTTGCGCTCGCCCAGGCGCCGGCCCGCACGACTGGCGCGCAGCCGGGGGCCCGCCCAGCGGCCGAGCGCGAATCCGATGCTCTCGCCGGCGACGGCGCCGACCACGAGGGCGACGACGAGCCAGACGAACTCCGCCGGACCCGTCACACCGACGGAGGCGACGAGGGCGATCGTGTCGCCCGGCACGACGAGGCCCACGAACACCGAGGTCTCGAGCAGCATGCCGAGACCCGCGACGAGCGTGCGCAGCACGGGATCGAGATCGCGTACCGCGTCGATCAGCGCGCTGAGCAGTTCCGTCACCGCACCGAGTGTATCCGAGCGGCGTGCGGAGACGCCCGGAGCGGTGGAGTCGCTCGATGTCGAATGAAATGTAGTTCGAGCCCGAGTGAAAAGTAGTTCGACGTCAAGCCGCATTCGCAGCGGATTCACAGAAAAGGTAAAATGGGGTCGGCCGGTCGTCGACCGGCAGCTCCGGCGAGAATGACATCTCGTGGCGGATCTCACTAAGGGAGTGCACCCTTGGTGGGGTGCGGCCCTTCGTTCTGGAGCGATACATGAACGAATTCCTCGACCCGTTGATCCTGGCCAGGTGGCAATTCGGATTGACGACGCTGTACCACTTCATCTTCGTGCCGCTGACGATCGGGATGGCGCTGCTCGTCGCGATCCTGCAGACCGCCTGGGTGCGCACCGGCAAGGTGAAGTACCTGCGTCTCACTCGCCTCTTCGGCAAGATCTTCCTCATCAACTTCGCCATGGGCGTGGTCACCGGCATCGTGCAGGAGTTCCAGTTCGGCATGAACTGGTCGAACTACTCGCGCTTCGTCGGCGACATCTTCGGCGCTCCGCTCGCGATGGAGGGCCTCATCGCCTTCTTCTTCGAGGCCACCTTCATCGGGCTGTGGATCTTCGGCTGGGACAAGCTGCCCAAGAAGGTGCACCTCCTCACCATCTGGATGGTCTGGGTCGGCACCGTGCTCTCCGCCTACTTCATCCTCGCGGCCAACGCCTTCATGCAGAACCCCGTCGGGTTCGAGATCAACGAGGAGCGCGGGCGAGCCGAGCTCGACGACATCGGCGCCGTGCTCATGAACCCGGTCGCGGTGACGCAGTTCCCGCACACCGTCTTCGCCGCGACCATGTTCGCGGGTGTCGTGGTCGTCGCGGTCGCGGCCTGGCACCTGCAGCGGGGCCAGTTCGTCGACGAGATGCGCACCGCCCTGCGATTCGGCGCCTGGACCAACATCATCGCCTTCATGGGCGTCGGGTTCACCGGCCACCACCTCGGCATGGTGATGACCCAGACCCAGCCGATGAAGATGGCCGCGGCGGAGGCGCTGTACGAGAACGCCTCCGGCGCCGACGCCTCGTTCTCGATCTTCAGCCTGGGCACCCCCGACGGGGCGCACGAGATCTTCTCGATCCGCATCCCGTACCTGCTCTCGTTCCTCTCGAACGGCACCTTCGACGGCAGCGTCGAGGGCATCCGCGACCTGCAGGCCGAGTACGAGGCCCTCTACTGCGGCGCCGACTCGCTGCTCACGTGCCCGAGCGACGGGCAGTTCGCGCCCATCATCTGGGTGACCTACTGGGCGTTCCGCTGGATGATCGGCCTGGGCGCGCTCGCGGCGCTCGTCTCCGCCGTGGGGCTCTGGATCACCCGCAAGAACACCGAGCTGCCGGCCTGGGTGTGGAAGGTCGCCATCTGGACGGCGCCGCTCCCGATGCTGGCCTCGCTGGTGGGCTGGATCTTCACCGAGATGGGCCGGCAGCCCTGGATCGTCTTCGGGGTGATGACCACCGAGCAGGGCGTCTCCCCGGGGGTTCCGGGCTGGGCCGTGCTCACCTCCCTGCTCGTGTTCACCCTCGTCTACGGGGCGCTCGCGGTGCTCGAGTTCAAGCTGATCACGAAGGCGGCGAAGGAAGGGCCGCCCGAGATCGAGCCGGACGACAGCGGCGAACCCGACCACCAGCGACTGGCGACGGTCTACTAGGAGATGCGGAACATGGACCTCACGACACTGTTCTCAGCCGCGCCGGGGCTGCCGACGCTCTGGTTCTTCATCGTCGGCGCGCTGCTCATCGGGTACTTCGTGCTCGACGGCTTCGACTTCGGCGTCGGCATGTCGCTGCCGTTCCTCGGCCGCGACGACACCGACCGCCGGGTCATCATCAACACCATCGGACCGGTCTGGGATCTGAACGAGACCTGGCTCATCGTGGCGGGCGCCGCGCTCTTCGCGGCGTTCCCCGAGTGGTACGCGACGATGTTCTCCGGCTTCTACCTGGCGCTGCTGGTGATCCTCGTCGCCCTCATCCTGCGCGGCGTCTCCTTCGAGTACCGCCACCAGGGCAAGGGCGAGCAGTGGACGCGCTGGTTCGACCAGTTCATCTTCTGGGGATCGGTCCTGCCGCCGCTGCTGTGGGGCGTCGCCTTCGCGAACCTCGCCCAGGGGCTGCCCATCGTGCCGATGGAGAACGGCGGCTGGATCTACGAGGGCACGCTGCTGACGCTCCTCAACCCCTACGGGCTCCTCGGCGGGCTCACCATGCTGCTGATCACCTTCACGCACGGGCTCGTGTTCGTGTCGCTGAAGACGATGGGCGAGATGCGGGATCGCGCGCGGGCGCTGGCCACCCGCGTCGGCGTCGGCGCGGTCGTCGCCGGGGCCGGCTTCCTCATCTGGACGATCGTGCAGCACCTGGAGAGCGACACCCTGTGGCTGATCGTGCTCTGCTCGGCGGTCGCCGCGGTCGCGCTGATCGGCGGGTGGGTCGCGAACCTGCTCGGCCGCGAGGGGTGGGCGTTCACCGGCAACGCGACGGCCATCGCCTTCGCGCTGCTCGCGGTGTTCATGGCGATGTTCCCGAATCTCATGCACTCGAGCATCGATCCGGCGTACTCGATGTCGATCGCGGGGGCGGCGAGCTCGCAGAAGACCCTCGAGCTCATGACCTGGGTGGCCGGCTTCACCATGCCGCTGGTGCTGGCCTACCAGGGGTGGACCTACTGGGTGTTCCGCAAGCGGCTCAGCCGCGAGGCGATCCCCGCGGGCGCGCACTGAGCACGGCGGACCCGGCCCCGATCCCTCCGGGGCCGGGTTCGCTCCCGCCGCATGAAGCCCTCCCGCGATCGCCCCTAGGATTGACCTGATGAAGCCACTCGACCCGCGGCTGCTGCGCCACGCGCGAGCCGCACGCGGCGTGCTGCTGCTCGGCGCCCTCCTGGGGCTGCTGCGCACGCTCGCGATCCTCGCGTGGAGCTGGTGCCTCGCGCAGGCGCTGACCACGGCGGTGCTGCCCGCGCTCGGCGGGGCCGGCGGTGGCGCGGGGCGCATCGCGGAGGGCGCGTTCGCGCCCGAGCGGCTGCCCGTGCTCGTCGCGGGCGCGCTGGCGGCCCTGTGCGTGCGCTCGGCGGCGTCCTGGGCGATGGACGCGCTGGCCGCGCGCGGCGCGGTGCGGGTGAAGGCGCAGCTGCGGGCGGCGGCGCTCGACGCACTGGACGCGCGCTCGCCGCTGCGGGGCGACGGCTCCGGCGGCGCAGGGCCGTCCGACGCCGAGCTCGCCACGGTGCTGGGCCGCGGCCTCGACGCGCTCGACGGGTACTTCTCGGGTTATCTGCCGCAGCTGATCCTCACCGTCGTCGCGACGCCGCTGCTCGTCGCCGCGGTACTGCTCGCCGATCCGGTCAGCGGCGTCACGGTGCTCGTCGTCTTCCCCGTGATCCCGGTCTTCATGATCCTGATCGGGCTCGCGACGCAGGCGGTGCAGGACCGCCAGTGGGCCCAGCTGCAGCACCTCTCCGCGTCCTTCCTCGACGCGGTCTCCGGGCTCGCGACGCTCAAGATCTTCGGCCGCGAGCGGCGGCAGTCGGAGCGCATCGCCCGGGAGACCGAGGAGTACCGCTCCCGCACCATGAAGGTGCTGCGCGTCACGTTCCTCTCCGGCTTCGTGCTCGACCTCGCGGGCACCTTCTCCATCGCCCTCGTGGCGGTCACGGTGGGCACCCGCCTCGTGAACGGCGAGTTCCCGCTCGGCCTCGGCCTCTTCGTGCTGCTGCTCCTGCCCGAGGTGTTCATCCCGGTCCGGCAGGTGGGAGCGGCGTTCCACGCCTCGACCGAGGGGCTCGCGGCATCGAGCCGCGTGTTCGAGATCATCGACGGCGGCGCCGGCCCGTCCGCGCGACCGGCAGCCGCTCGAGATCCCCATTCTCGTCGGACGTCGCCGGCGGGAGCGACCGGAAACGGGATCTCGCGTGAGACGAGCGCGGAGACCGCGATCCGCTTCGACGGGGTGGGCATCGTGCGCGGCGGCCGGCACGTGGTGGGACCGGTGACGTTCGCGGTCGCCCCCGGCGAGTTCGTGGCGCTCGCGGGGCCGTCGGGCGCCGGCAAGTCGACACTGCTCGCGGCGCTGCTCGGATTCGTCGATCCCGCCGAGGGGCGCGTCTCGCTCGCCGGCGAGGCCGCGTGGTCCGGCCAGCGGCCCGGCCTGCTGCAGGGGACGATCACGCAGAACGTGACGCTGGGCGCCGCCCGACTCGATCCCGCGCGCGTGCGCCGCGCCCTCGCGGCGGCGGGCCTGCCCGACGCGGACCCCGATCGGCTGCTCGGAGCATCGGGAGCGGGGATCTCGGGGGGTCAGGCGCAGCGCGTCGCGATCGCGAGAGCCCTCTACCGCGCGTGGGATCGGGACGCCGCGGCGCTGCTGCTCGACGAGCCCAGCTCGGCGCTCGACGCCGCGACCGAGGCCGTGGTCTGCCGTGCGCTGCGCGCCGAGGCCCGCGCCGGCCGCGCGGTGCTCGTCGTGAGCCACCGTCCGGCGCTGCTGGCCGCCGCCGATCGGGTGGTGCGCGTCGAGGATGGATCCGCGACCGGGATCGAGACGGGACGCGGGGCCGGGGGCGCGAGCGCGTCGCGGGCGGGCACGCGGACGGAGGCCGGCGCATGAGCGGGACGACCGAGGCGATCCGGGCGCCGCGCCGCGCCGTGCTCGCGCGGGCGATGCCCTCCCGGAGGCGCCGCGCGCCCGGCCTGCTGCTCGGCGTGCTCTCCGACGTCTGCGTCGTCGGGCTGCTCGGCCTCAGCATGTGGCTGATCGTGCGGGCCGCGGAGCAGCCGCCGATCCTGCACCTGACCTTCGCGATCGTGGGCGTGCGCGCGCTCGCCATCGGCCGCGCCGCATTCCGGTACGCGGAGCGCCTGTTCAGCCACGACGCCGCCCTGGCGCAGCTCGCGTCGCTGCGCGCGCGGACCTTCGAATCGCTCGTGCCGCGGGTGCCGGGCGCGATCGAGTCGCACCGGCGCGGCGAGGTGCTCGCCGCGTTCGTCGACGACGTCGACCAGCTGCAGGACGAGCCGCTGCGGGTGCGCCAGCCGCTGCTCGTGAGCGCGGTGGTCGTCGGTCTCAGCGCGGCCGTGGTGGCACTCGTCTCACCCCTCGCCGGGCTGGTGCTCGCGTGCATGCTGCTGCTCAGCGGCGGCGCGGCGATCCTGCTCGCCCGTCGCATGGCGGGCCGGCACGACCGCGAGCTCAGCGAGGCACGGGCCTCGCTCGTCGACGCCCTGCTCGAGCGCTTCGCGGCGGCCGAGGTGCTCGCGGCCTACGGAGCGCTGCCGCGGCAGCGGGAGCGTATCGCCGCGGCCGAGGCGAGGCTCTCCGAGGTGCAGCTGCGGCGCACCCGCTCGGCGGGGCTCACCGGCGCCCTGCTGGCGCTCGGGGCCGGCCTCGCCTCGCTGCTCGCGTTCTGGCTGGTGCTGCCGGAGCTCGGCGCCGACGTCGCCGGCCTGTCGGCGCCGCTCTTCGCCGCGGTGGTGGTCGTGCCGGCGGCCGTGTTCGAGGTCTTCGCCCAGGTGCCCGCGGCGCTCGCGGCCCGGCGCGCCGTCGAGGCGAGCGCCGACCGGGTCGCAGCGCTCACCGAGACGGAACTGCCGCGCGAGCTGATGACCGAGCCGACGACCGAGCCCACGGGCGGACCGTTGACCGGGCCGGAGGGCCTCCCGGCGGCGGGTCCCGATCGGATCACGGCGGCCCTGGAACGGCTCGCGGACGCGGACCCCGACGCTCCGCTGCTCGAGGTGCGCGCGCTCGCGGTGCGCCACCCCGGGGCATCCGCCGACGCGGTCTCGGGCGTGAGCTTCGAGCTGCGGGCGGGGGAGACGCTCGTCGTGACCGGTGAGAGCGGGGCGGGGAAGAGCACCCTCGCGCTGGCGCTCGTGCGCTTCCTCGCCTACGAGGGCTCCTACCGGCTGCGCGGCATCGAGGCGGACGAGCTGCCGGCTCCCGCGGTGCGCCGTACGGTGGGGCTCTGCGAGCAGGCGCCGCACCTCTTCGATGCGGATCTGCGGCAGAACCTGAAGTTCGCGCGCGACACCGCGAGCGACGACGAGCTGATGGCGGCGCTCGACCGGGTGGGGCTCGGCGCCTGGGCGCGGGATCGCGGCGGTCTCGACGCGCCCGTCGGCGAGCACGGCGCGCTCGTCTCGGGAGGTCAGGCGCAGCGCATCGCGCTGGCCCGCGCGATCCTCGCCGACTTCCCCGTGGTGGTGCTCGACGAGCCCACGGCGGGGGTCGACCGCGAGCTCGCCGATCGGCTGCTCACCGACCTCCTCGGAGCCGTTCCCGCCGATCGGGCGGTGATCCTCATCACGCACACCGAGCTGCCGCCCGGAGTCGCGGCCGCCCGCCTCGCGCTCTAGGCGGTCGGCAGCGGTGCCCAGGTGCGGTCGAGCGCCTCGCGGAACCGCTCGAGGCGCGGCCCGTGGGACTCGGGCAGCGCGACGCCGTCGATGCTCGTGACCACGCGGATCCCGTGCAGCGCGTTGACGGCCCAGACCTCGCAACGGGTGAGTTCCGCGGGGGTCGGGCGGCCCGCCGCGAGCCGCCCGCGGGCGGTCCGGTGCAGCAACTCCTCGGTGACGGAGGCGACTCGCCCGCCGCCGGTGCTCGGCTCGTCGACGGCGCCCCCCGACTGGTCCGCGTCGTCGCGCCACCAGATGAGGCTCGTGGTCGCGCCCTCGAGCGCGCGCCCGTCGGCGTCGAGCAGCAGCGCCTCGGCGCCGAGGCCGCGGTTCAGCTCGGCGAGGCGGGCGATGTTCGGGCCCTTGCGGTGCGGGTGCTCGAGGCGCACGC